>USJB01000020.1 GCA_900554905.1 uncultured Collinsella sp.
CGCCGGCGGCGCAGGCAGTTATGAGTTCTCCCTGGGCCTTAACGGCCTGGGGCTTTGCGCCACCCAGTATGCGTCGGAATATATGGACGCGGAAATTCACCGGGACGGCTATTGCTATACCCTGCATTTTGAAAAGGGCGAGAACATCGGCGGCCTGCACAAGGAGCCGTACCACAAGCGCGATACCGGCTCCCGCATTCGCTGGAAGCCGGATATTCAGGTGTTTACGGATATTAACATTCCCCGGGATTGGTTCGTATCCACGATGAAGCGCCAGGCCATTGTTAATGACGGCGTGCACTTTGTGCTCAAGGAGGAGACCGCCGGCGGCAAGTTCAACACCACCGAATTTTGTTACCAAAACGGTATTCAGGACTATGTGGCGGAGCTGGCAGGGGACTCCGCTTTTACCACGCCCCAATACTGGGAGTGCGAGCGGGTGGGCCGCGACCGTGCGGATCTCAATGACTATAAGCTGAAGATCAAGGCTGCGGTGTGCTTTTCGCTGAAAACCCAGCTGAAAGAGTATTACCACAACTCCAGCTTTTTGGAGCACGGCGGCTCGCCGGAAAAGGCCTTTCGCAGTGCCTTTGTGAGCCAGATCAATGCCTATCTGAAAGCCAATAACAAGTACGCCAAATCAGATGGTCAGATCAATATTCAGGATGTGGAGGACTGCGTGATCTTTGTGGTGTCCTCCTTCTCCACCAACACTTCTTACGAGAACCAAACCAAAAAGGCGATCACCAATAAGTTTATTCAGGAGGCGATGACCGACTTCTTCCGCAGATCCCTGGAAGTGTACTTTATTGAGAACAAGATGGAGGCGGAGAAGATCGCCAACCAGGTGCTGATAAATATGCGCGCCCGGGTAAAGGCGGAGAACACCCGCAAAACCTTAAAAACCACCTTGCAGTCCAAGATGGATATGACCAACCGCATTCAAAAGTTTGTGGACTGCCGCTCCAAGGATGTAAGCGAGCGAGAGGTGTTTATTGTAGAGGGCGACTCTGCATTGGGTGCCTGCAAGCAGGCCCGGGACGCCCGGTTCCAGGCGGTGATCCCGGTGCGCGGCAAGATCCTCAACTGCCTGAAAGAGGACTACCCGCGCATCTTTAAGTCCGACATCATCATGGACCTTATGCGCGTGCTGGGCTGCGGCGTGGAGATCAAAGACAAGCGCATCAAGAACCTTGGCGCCTTTGACCTGGACAACCTCAACTGGAACAAGGTCATCATCTGTACGGACGCCGACGTCGACGGTTATCACATCCGCACGCTCGTGCTCACCATGCTCTATCGCCTGGTGCCCACGCTTATCGACGAGGGCTACGTGTATATCGCCGAGTCGCCGCTCTACGAGATCAACTGCAAAGAGAAGACCTACTTTGCCTACACCGAGCTCGAGAAGAACGGCATCCTTAAGGAGATCGGCGACCAAAAGTGCTCGATCAACCGCTCCAAGGGTCTTGGTGAGAACGATCCGGACATGATGTGGCTCACCACCATGAACCCCGAGACGCGCCGCCTGATCAAGGTGGAGCCCGAGGACGTCACCAAGATGGAAACCATGTTCAACCTTTTGCTTGGCAACGACGAGGCAGGCCGCAAGCGCCATATCTCCGAGCACGGCAAGGAATACCTGGACCAGCTGGACCTGCAGTAGCAGCAAATCGATAACGACGGCCCATAAGAAGTTCAAGAGGAAATCGTGGCAAAGAAGAAGACGAAGAACCAGCCAAAGAAAAAGCAGGTCAACGCCGAAAACGTCATCGGCCTGCACTCCGAGGTCACCGACCAGCCGATCACGCAGACGCTCGAGGTCAACTACATGCCCTACGCCATGAGCGTCAACGTCTCGCGTGCGTTCCCCGAGATCGACGGCTTTAAGCCCTCGCACCGCAAGCTGCTCTACACCATGTACAAGATGGGTCTGCTCAAGGGCGAGCGCCAGAAGAGCGCCAACATCGTGGGCCAGACCATGAAGCTCAACCCGCACGGCGATGCCGCGATCTACGAGACGATGGTGCGTCTGGCAACCGGCAACGAGGCGTTGCTCGCCCCCTTCGTGGAGTCGAAGGGCAACTTTGGCAAGTACTATTCGGGCGATCTAAGCTACGCCGCCTCGCGTTATACCGAGGCCAAGCTCTCCCCCATCAGCGCCGAGATCTTCAAGGACATCGACAAGGACCCGGTCGACTTTGTCGACAGCTACGACGGCGCCATGAAGGAGCCGCGCCTGCTGCCCACCACGTTTCCCAACATCCTTGTCTCGGCCAACAAGGGCATCGGCGTCGCTATGGCGTCCGACATCTGCGGTTTCAACCTCAACGAGGTCTGTACTGCCACGATGCATTACCTCAAGGATCCCGACTGCGATCTGCTCGAGTACATGCCCATGCCCGACTTCTCGACCGGCGGCGAAATTATCTACCGCCGCGAGGAGATGGAAAAGATTATCGAGACCGGCCTTGGCAGCTTCCAGATCCGCTCCCGCTGGCGCTGGATTCCCGAAGAGCGCATCATCGAGGTCTACGAGATCCCCTACACCACCAAGACCGATGTCATCATCGAGCGCATCGTCAAGCTCTCCAAGGAGGGCAAGGTCAAGGAGATTGCTGACATCCGCGACGAAACCGACCTCTCGGGCTTGCGCATCGCCATCGACCTTAAGCGCGGCGTCGACCCCGACAAGCTCATGGCCAAGCTCTATCGCTCGACCACGCTGCAGGATTCGTTCTCGTGCAACTTCAACGTGCTCGTCGACGGCTATCCCCGTGTTATGGGCGTGCGCCAGATTCTGCACGAGTGGGTCAAATGGCGTATTGAGTCCACGCGTCGCCGCATTAACTTTGACCTGGGCAAAAAGTCCGAGCGCCTGCACCTGCTGCACGGCCTCGAGGCAATCCTGCTCGACATCGACAAGGCCATCGCCATCATCCGCGGCACCAAGCTCGAAGCCGAGGTCGTGCCCAATCTTATGAAGGGTTTCGACATCGACGAGACCCAGGCCGAGTTTGTTGCCGAGCTCAAGCTCCGCAACATTAACGAAGAGTACATCCTCAACCGCACCAAGGACATCGCCAAGCTTGAGAGCGAGATTGCCGAGCTTGAGGAGATCCTCTCCAGCGAGGAGAACATCAAGAAGGTCATCAGCGACGAGCTGGCCGCGGTCAACAAGAAATATGTGATGCCGCGTCGCACGGGCAGGATCGAGCCCCATGAGGTTATCGAGGTAAGCTTGGAGCCCGAGGTCGAGGAGTACCCAGTGACCATCATGCTCTCGCGCGATGGCTACCTTAAGAAGATGACGGACCGCGTGCTCAAGAAGGCGACCACGCTCAAGTACAAGGACGGCGACAAACCCTTTATCGAGTTCCCGTCCTCCAACACCCACGAGCTGCTGGTCTTTACCAACAAGAGCCAGGTGTACAAGTGCAAGGTCGCGGCGTTTGAGGACACCAAGTCGGCCCAGCTGGGCTCGTACCTGCCGACCGATCTTGAGATGGAACCCGACGAGAGCGTCATCTGGGTCATCGACCCCGAGGACTACAAGGCCGACGTGCTGTTCGTCTTTGAGAACGGCCGCGTGGTGCGCGTCGCGCTTTCTGGATACGTCACCAAGACCAACCGCAAGCGCCTCAAGAACGCCATCTACGGCGGCAGCAAGCTGCTGTATGCCCAGGTGCTCAAAGAAGATCGCGACATCGCACTGGTCTCGAACGACTACCGCCTGATGAACTTCAACACGTCGCTGCTCAAGACCAAGACGACTACCAACACGCAGGGTGTCCAGGCCTTTACGGCCAAGAAGGGCCGCTCGGTCACCACCGTCGGCACAACCGAAGAGATCCTTGGCGCCGGCGTCTCGGCCGAGAAGTTCACCGCGCAGAGTCTGCCCTCCGCCGGTGCCCTCATGAAAGAAAACGACATGCCGAGTCTGTTTGACTAGGACGACGGCAGAACCGCCATAAGCTCTCAAAACGGTGGGGCCCGGAGCGCAGCAACATCGCGCTCCGGGCCCCGCTCGTTGCAACGTAGTCGGAATAATAGGAATCCCCGTTTTTCACTCCTGCAATCCCGCGGCACAAGACATGTTAAACCGTTAGCAAAACTTGCAAAAATTAGCAAAAGTTGCAAAAACTAGCAAAACCTGCAAAGGGGCCACCGTGGACCGCAGCAAATGTCTCCGCCATGCCAGGCATGCTCGAAGATATTATCGAGCGAACCAAAGAGGCGGCAGATAGCCGCCTCTCACAGCCTCGCGCGTGCATAAGCGGCGTTCAGATTGGGCCAGTCGGCATCGATTGGACATATGCTCAGGAGACTCAGGGTAACTGGCGCACGTACATGAATGGCGTCTTCAGGCAACTCGAGAAGCATGACATCGGGCTTCTCTCGAAACGACCTATCGAGAGCTTTCCGATAAAGACATTGAGTTTTTACTCGCGATGCTGCCCGATTCTGGCCCCAGCAGGGTCTCGGAGATAGCCAAACGCATGGGTGTCGCCAGCAACTACGCAAGCCAGTACAAACGCCGCCTTCTCGAGGACGGCGTCATCGGGGAACGTGGGCGTGGTCTCGTTGGCTTTGACATCCCCGCATTCAGGGAGTTCCTGAGCGAGAAAGTCTCCTAGCATGCGGAGATTGTCCATAAGGACATCAACGCATGGCAATCAGTAATCCTCTTGGTAAGGGAAGTAGGCTTTCCGCCAACGCTGATTGCCATGCGTTCTTCTTGTCCTTAGGCGAGCTTGCGAGCGAGCTCTCGCACCTCTTTCAACTTGGGCGACGATGCCATGCTGTCGCGCTCGGTCATACCGCTGATGGTGACAATGCCCTGGTCCTCCCACTTGCAGTATGCGCAAGTTGACTTGTACATAGCGATCGCTGCATCATAGACGCCCTCGCTGTGGCTATCGAGCAAGAGGGCCGTCTTGGTGAACGGGAAGCCCGTGGCACCGAAGGCGTACAGGCGGTCGATGGCGGCCTTCTCCTGCGCAGTGATATCAAACCAGTAGATAGGCGAAGCGAAGACAACCATATCGGCGCCTTTCAGCGACTCGATCACATCGGCCATGTCATCCGTCTGCACACAGGTGCCCTCATGGGTAAAGCAGTACTGACATCCCAGACAACCAGCAATCTTTTTGCCGGCAACGCGGACGACCTCGACCGTATGGCCGGCCTCGCGCGCGGTCTCGGCAAATGCCTCGACCATGGTGTCGGTATTGGCGCCCTTGCGCGGGCTGCCGCTCAATACAACGATTTTCATAGGATTCCCTCTCCTTCATGCTGCAGGCGCGCAGCATGTTTTCTTGTAACCAAAACGAATGGAGTTATTCAATCGCCTCGTTTCAGCTACTCCCACTCTTTAGAAGAATCGTTGCTGGAGACCTGGCATTAAATCAATACACGCTTATTTCAGGTATTCCTCAAAGAACGCCTTCAGCTTTTCAAACGGAATGATATCCATCTGATCGTAGAGGTCGGTATGGCTGGCGCCGGGGATAATGAACAATTCCTTGTTGTCCCCCGTCAGCTTGTTGTACGCGGTTTCGCTGAAATAACGGGAGTGCGCCTTCTCGCCATGCACCAGCAGTACCGCAGAGCGAATTTCGCTGCTGTATTGCAAAATCGGCATATTCAAAAAGGACAGCGAAGACGTCACATTCCAGCCGCCGTTGGAGTTCAGGCTGCGGGGATGATAGCCTCGCGGAGTTTTGTAGTAGGCGTAATAGTCCGCTACAAACTGCGGCGCGTCCTCCGGTAGCGGATCGACCACGCCGCCCGCCAGCGCATAGCTGCCGTTTTTATAGTCCTCGGTACGCTGCTCATTCAGCGCTTTCCGCTTTTCAAAGCGCGCCTGCTCGGAATCCTCGGCGTCAAAATAGCCGTTTGCGGTCACGCGGGTCATATCGTACATGGTCATAGCCGCGGTAGCCTTGATACGGGTGTCGATGGCCGCCGCATTGACTGCCATGCCGCCCCAACCGCAGATGCCGATGATGCCGATACGCTCCGGGTCAACGCTTTCCTGCACAGAGAGGAAATCCACCGCTGCGCAGAAGTCCTCGGTGTTGATGTCCGGCGATGCTACATAGCGGGGCGTGCCGCCGCTCTCGCCGGTATAGGACGGGTCAAAGGCAATTGCGAAAAAGCCCAGCTCTGCCATTTTCTGCGCGTACAGACCGGAGGACTGCTCCTTCACCGCGCCAAACGGGCCGCTGACGGCGATGGCGGGCAGCTTGCCTTCCGCGTTCTTCGGCACGCACACGTCGGCCGCCAGCGTGATGCCGTATCGGTTGTGGAAGGTCGCCTTGTTGTGCTCAACCTTGTCGTTTTTGGGGAACGCCTTGTCCCATTCCTGCGTCAGTTTCAACTGCTCCATACCTAAGCCTCCTTGTCGGTCGCTTTAAGGTATTGCTCGTCGTCCACGGGCTCCAACCACTCGTTGGAAGCCTCCTCGCCCGGAACCTCCACCGCGAGATGGGAGAACCAGCTGTAGGGCGCCGCACCGTGCCAGTGCTTTACGCCTGCGGGAATATTTACTACATCGCCGGGGCACAGCTCCTGTGCCGGTTTGCCCCATTCCTGGTAAAGCCCTCGACCAGCCACGCAGACGAGGATCTGTCCGCCACCGCTTTTGGCGTGATGGATGTGCCAGTTGTTGCGGCAGCCGGGCTCAAACGTCACGTTGTAGACGCCAACCTGCTCGGTGGAAAGGGGCGCGAGGTAGCTTTGCCCAATAAAGTACTTCGCAAATGCGTCGTTGGGGGCACCGATGGGAAAGGCCATCTCGTTTTGATGCTTGGTTCTTGCGTCGGCGGCATCGCTATCCGCCCAGACCTCCTTCGCCATGCGAAAGGCCGCCCATGCCTTGGGCCAGCCTGCGTAAAACGCCGCGTGCGTAAGGATCTCCGCTACCTCCGCCCTGGTCACGCCGTTGTTCTTTGCGGACATCAGATGATATTTGAACGAGGAATCCGTCAGCCCCTGCGCCATCAGGGCCACCACCGTCACCACGCTTCGGTCTCGAAGTGAGAGCTCGTCCTCCCGGCTCCATACCTCGCCGAACAGCACATCGTCATTGAGCTGTGCGAATTTGGGAGCAAAGTCCCCCAGGGCATCTCTGCCCGCTGTCTGTTTGATTGCCATGATCGATTTCCTCCTGTCGATGGTTTTGAGTGCAAAACTGCTTCCGCGCGGTCAAGCTGCCCGCCTAGATCCCCATGCCCATTCGTCGCGCCTGCTCAAGGGCGGGGTGCCCGGCGATTCCGCCCACACCGTTCACGCCACCGGCGAAAACCGTTTTGCCCATTACGGACCACCCCTTGCGCTACCGATTTGTATTGACGAGAATGAAGGTAATACCTAAAGCTGACTTTAGGTCAAGGAGTAAATTCGAGATTTGTCCGGAGGGGCCATGTACACAATCGGACAGGTAGCGGAGATGTTCGGTCTGCCCGTTTCCACGCTGCGGTATTACGACAAGCAGGGGCTGTTCCCGGGATTGGAGCGGGCGTCGGGCATTCGCCGATTCGGCGATACAGAACTCGAGGCGCTTCGGGTCATCGAATGCTTAAAGAAGGCTGGGATGGAGATTAAGGACATCCGACTGTTCATGGAATGGTGTGCGGAGGGCCCATCGACATATCCCAAGCGCAAGGCCATGTTCGAGGAGCGGAAGGCCCACATGGAGTCGGAAATCGCGAAGATGAACCGTGCCCTGGACATGTTGAAGTTCAAATGCTGGTACTACGAGCAAGCGATTCAAGATGGCAGCGAGAATAGGCTGGAGACGCTGATTCCCGACAATTTGCCGGAAGAAATCAAAGGCGCCTACGAAAACGCACACGCTCGATAAAGCCGTTCGCTATCCATGGGACTCTGGCAAGGAGCTCCTTCCGAACAGAACGAAAAAGAAAGCCTCCGAACCAAAAGGTCCAGAGGCTGTTATTTCCGCTATTCCCACTCGGCAATAGGAGTCACTGGCCAAAAGCTTGTCAACATCAAAACAAGTCCTCAATCTATCGATTCTACGTGAGGCAATGGTCCCCATTTAATGCCCGCACTGTTTGCGCACTAGGGAGCAAAAGAATCTGGCCGCCGCTCAAATAAGATCACCGCCATCTTGCATAAACGACGCCATGTTAAGGTGCCTGACGCCATCCCTCTCCTGCAATAGAGGATCAAGCGTGAACAAGTAGCGCGGATACCCATCCCTGATGTGGCCGAACGGCCTGTACTCGCGCTCCTCGACGCCTCTGTCGGCAATCGACATAGAGACCTGGATGTAGGCGTAAGCATTGCGCCTACGAGCGATGAAGTCACACTCGAGCTTCCCAATACGGCCCACAGAAAGCTCGTACCCGCGCGATGCAAGATAGAGGTAGAGCACGTTCTCCAACGCCGGTCCGTAGTTAATCCTCGCATCCGTGTTCATGGCGAAATAGAAGCCGGGATCAGCCAGGTAGTACTTCTCTTCGCGGATAAGCGATCGCCGAGACTTGAGATCGAACCTCGAGCAGCGATAAAGGATCTTCGCGTCAACAAGAATCTGGATATACCGATTGAGCGTTTCGCGCTTGATGGGAATCTTCTCGACATCATTGAAGTACGCAAGGAGGTTCTTCAGGTTCGTCGGCGCACCAAAGTTGTTGATGAGATACGTCTGGACGGCATCGAAAACCGAGACATTCTTAATCTTGTTCGAATGTTTGACGTCCTTTTCAAAGATCTCATGAATAACACTCTTGATATAGGTGCGCTTTTCATCCTCGCCCTCATACTCCAACGCTTTGGGAAATCCTCCAAGGGTCAGGTACTCGGTAAACTCTCCCACGAGAACGTCATTGACAGGCTTGCCGAGAAAACGCTTCATATCGATATATTCCGCAAAGTCGAGTGGGAACACCTCAAACTCGATATAGCGACCCGTCAGCTTTGTAACAAGCTGCCCAGAAAGCAGATATGAATTCGAACCGGTAATGAAGATGGACCAACCGCCATCTGTCCGGTAGCCATTGATGAGCAGCTCAAATTCCTTGACGCTCTGAATCTCATCGATGAAGAGATACTTCGTCCCCTCAGTGTCTGCTGAGGTCGACATGTCAATCAGATTTTCGAGCTCATCGGTCGTCTTGACCTTCCTGTTCTCCCGTGAGTCGAGGTCGATATAGATGATGTGGTCGCTCGCTACACCGGATTCCACAAGTTCGTCTGCGATTGATTGCATGAGGCAGGATTTACCACACCTGCGAACACCGGTGATTACCTTGATCATCCCGTCATCGTGGTAGAAACCACGCATTTGCTTCAGATACTTTTCACGTCGGTATATACGCAAGATGCAACCCCTTTTTTTTCAGTGTCAATTTTATCAGTTATGGGGGTACTTTTTTACATTTTATAAAAAAGCGTACCGATAACTTATTCTCGCTTAGTTTCGGAAGTCGAGCAGGCGGTCGCGGTAGTACCCGTACTGCGCCCGGCGTACCTCGATTTCGGCGGGGATACCGTCGGTGAGTGATTTCGTTAGGGAGTCGAAGCGGTCGAGGATGTCGACGACCTTCTGCTGGGTGCCGATGGATGGGGCGGGAATCTCGACCCTCGATAAGTCCACAGGCGCGGCTTCGATTACCTTTTTCGGTTTAGCGTATTGCTCTTCAGATCATCGTGGTGTGCTCGTAGCCGCGCTCCACGAGGAGCCGCTCGGCAACGTCGAGAATCTTCTCGACAGTCTCCTCCGGGTACTTATTGCGTGCCGCGGGCACCTCCGTCCTTGTTATCGCGATAAACATACCATGAGTGGCGTACGGGTCGAGAAGGGCTGGCGCCAAAAGAGCCCAACGGCCGTTACGGCTTCGTTAGAAACGCGCCCCACCATGGATGGTGAACCCGAAAGGTAAGGCGCGCGGGCACGGCGACTCGGCCCGCGCACCCGGAAGAGAAAGGACGAACCCATGGGTTACATGCTCGAGACGCGCGGGCTCACCAAGCGCTTCGGCCGCGGCGACCAGGCGCAGGATGCCGTGGCCGACGTGAGCCTTCATATCCGCGAGGGCGAGGTGTACGGGCTGCTCGGCCCCAACGGCGCCGGCAAGTCGACAACGCTCAAGATGATCTGCGGGATGCTGCGGCCGACGGCCGGGGAGATCCTCTTTGCCGGGCACGCCTGGCGCCGCGAGGACCTCTACGCAATCGGCAGCCTCATCGAGGAGGCGCCGCTCTACCCCAACCTCACCGCACGCGAGAACCTGCACGTGCGCACCACGCTGCTGGGCCTTCCCGAGAGCCGCGTAGATGAGGTGCTCGCCGCCGTGGACCTCGCGGACACCGGGAAGAAGCGCGCCGGGCGCTTCTCGATGGGCATGCGGCAGCGCCTGGGGCTCGCGCTGGCGCTGATCGCCCGGCCACGCCTGCTCGTGCTCGACGAGCCCACCAACGGCCTCGACCCCATCGGCATCGAGGAGCTGCGCGACCAGATCCGCGGCTTCGCGGCGGCGGGCACGACGGTGATCGTCTCGAGCCACATCCTCTCCGAGGTGCAGCAGATGGCGGACACCATCGGCATCATCTACGGGGGGCGCCTCGCCTACGAGGATGCGCTTCGCCCCGAGCAGGACCTCGAGGAACTCTTCATGAGCGTCTGCCGGGAGGGGCGTCGAGCGCGCGGGGAGGTGGCGGCATGACGGGCGAGAAAGGCGGCCTGCTCGCGGGCCTGCGCGCCGAGGCCCTGAAGTCGCGCCACGCGGCACCGGTTCGCCTGGCCGTGCTCATGGCGCTGCCGATGCCGCTGCTCGGCGCGATGCCCTACCGGGGCGTGCAGATCTTCAGCGCGTGGAACTACTGGTACGCGCTCTTCCTGCCCGTGGCTCTCTCGCTCGTGGTGGCGTGCGTCGCGCGGGCGGACGCGCGCACGCGGATGCGGGGGCTTCTGGGCCTGGGCTTCCCGCTCGGGCGCGCCTGGTGGGCCAAGGCGCTCTGGTGCCTCGCGCTCTGCACGCTCTCGAACCTCGTGGTCTTCGGCATCTACCTCGCGGGCTCGGCGTTCTCCTCGCAGGGCCTCACGGCCGCGGGCACGCTCACGATGCTCCTCTGCGCGCTCGCCAACACGGTGACCGCGGCGTGGATGATCCCCGCAGGGCTCTTCCTCACGGTGCGGCTCGGCATGCTCGCAGGCATCTTCTGCCCGCTCGCCGC
>USJB01000021.1 GCA_900554905.1 uncultured Collinsella sp.
TGCTCGTCAAAGCGGCGCAGCAGATCGTCGGGCGCGGTGACCGAAAAGCGGACCAGCTCGGAGCTGGAGCCGCTGCAGCGGCAGCTCGCATCGTCGTCCGCACCGTGATTGTGCGCGTGCTCGTGCTCGGCCACGTTACACCAGTTTCACAGAGCCGACGGAGTTGTGATCTGCCTCGATGGCCTCCTCGTAGCCCTCGAGCGCATCGTGCGCCTCGTGCAGTGCAGACATGGCGGCCTCGAGCTTGGCGCCAATGCGCTCCATGTCAAAGTTCTCGGTCGCATGCAGCAGCTGATGGCTCCACTCGTGAGCGAGCTCAATGGTGTCGTCGACCTGCTTGACGCTCATGGCAAGCTGGCTCATGTTCATTCCGACGTCATGCATGGGAATCTCCTTTTGTACGGGGCGATATGGTGGTTCAGATTCTACTACGCCCGCCTTGGGCGCCGCCGCATAAGAAAACGGGCGCGAGTCCGTCTGACCCGCACCCGTTCACTGGGGGCTGTTTGTGTCTACCATACTATCCGTGGCCGCATGCCTTGCGTTTGGCACTCCGGCGAGCGGTGCGAAACCGCTCATGGACGGCAGACAAGTAACAAGCGTATTACAGATGCTTCTCCAGCAGTGCCTGAAGCCTTGCCTTGGGTAAGGCGCCGACCGAGCGGTCGACCTCCTCGCCGTTCTTAAAGACGATTAGCGTGGGGATGCTCATGACGCCAAACTTCATGGCCAGATCCTGGTTGTCGTCGACGTTGCACTTGGCCACGGCCAGCTTGCCGGCCAGCTCGTCGGCAACCTCGTCTACGATGGGCGAGAGCGAGCGGCAAGGGCCGCACCACGGGGCCCAAAAATCAACCAGTACGGGCAGGCTATCGTTGACGACAGCGTCGAAATTCTCGGGGGTAATCTGCTTAATGTCAGCCATGGTGACCTCCATAATACGACGCGGCTCGGCCGCGTAAAACTCAGTACGACCGTGCTTATACCCAGCGGCTCGTAAAGCAACCACTCGCGGGCGGCTCTTTTATATAATGGTGGGCACGCAAACGATTGGAGAGCGCATGCCCACGTCACAAAGCCAGAAAAAAGAAGCCATCGCTCAGGCGACCGAGCGGGAGCTCGCGTCGCTTGCAGATCGCGGTGTGCGTATCGCGGGCAATGCGTGCTCGCCGATTGTGCTGGTCAAAGGCGATTTGGATGAAGCCGAGTGCTCGGGCGGCGAGCTGGCTGCCGGCGCGGATGGCGCCGCGTTGCGCAAGGCGCTCGGCGCTATCGGATATGCCCCCGAGGATTTTTGCGTGCTGGCAAGCGTCGCCGGCGCGGGCGACGGGGCGGTCGCGGCGGGCGAGGCCCTGACGTGCGACCTGTTCCGTGAGGCGCTGGAGACCTTGGACCCCGAGGCGGTGCTGCTGCTGGACAACAGTGCGGCCGATGTCATGCGCGAGACCTATGCCGATATGCTTGTGGCAATTGATGACTTTGACACCGCCATGCTTAAGCCCGGCCTGGTCGCCCATGTGCAGGGGCGCCGCGTGCTGGCGCTCGACGGTTTTGAGGCGGCGCTCACCGACAAGGCCGCCAAGCAGCGCATGTGGGCCTACATTAAGCAGCTGACCCCGGCGGCCGCACCGCTGTAGCGAGGCTGGCGGCAGCCCCTACATCACGGCGCGCAGCTCAAACCGGTCGCCATTAATGCGGAACTGGCAGTTGCCGTTCATGCGCTCGACGGCAAGCATAATGCTCTTGGTGCCAAAGCCGTGGCCCGCATGCCGGGTCACGGGCATGCCATCGACCATGTGCGGCGCACGGCCAAACGTGTTGGAAACCAGCAGTAGAAGATGACCGTCTTCGTAGCGAAGGTCCAGGTCGACAAACCGCTTGCCCTCGGGGGCGGCGCTCGCCGCGGCGATGGCATTGTCCAGGGCGTTCGATACCACACTGAACAGATCGACATCGCCCACGTGGACGGTTTCGGGCACGGCGGCGCGCAGGTCGGCGGTGATGCCGTGCGCGTTGATGTCCGCGGAAAACGACGAGAGCGCAATGTTGACCGTTTCGTTGGCGCAGTAGCGGCGCACGGCGGTGCGGTCGTTGGTCTCGCAGAGCGCGTCGATGCGCTCAAGTGCCTCATCGGTGCGACCCTCTTCGATCAGGGCCGCTAGACTGCGCAGGTAGTGGCGCATGTCGTGACGGAGAACTGAGAGCTCGCGTCCGGACTGGCGCCAGGCTTCGAGCTCTTTGATGGCCGCGCTGTCGCGGGTCGCGAGCATCCAGCGCTCGCGCTCGGCGATTTCCTTTGCCTCGTATTCGCGAAGGTAGACGGCAAGAAACATAAGGTAGAAGGCGCAGAGGGCGAACGCCAAAAACTCAACGGTTACCACCGAGCCCGAGTGGAAGAGCGTGGTATAGACGTTGGTGGCGTAGTCGAAGATGTAGTAGACAAGCGGCAGGATGAGCAGAATCTCCAGCTCGGTGGGGCTTTTGATTGCCAGGCGGGGGCCAATCTCGCTTGCCCAATGCAACAAGACGGCAAAGACGCCGAGCGTGGTGATGATGCGCGCCGCGTAGTACGCGGCCTGCGAATCGGTGGCGGCGAGTGCGGCGATGCCCACCCAGTTGCTAAACTGGCAGCTCAGGTAGGCACTGGTAACGCCCAGGATGGCGAGCAGCGGACTCAGGCGATAGCGTACGCACAGGTAGACGACAAGCGGCAGATGCACGACGAGCGGATAGGCCTGTCGGGCAAACAGCTCACCACCGACGAGGTTGGCAATCGCAAAAGCGGTGCCGGTGACGGCGCCGACCCCCACCAGTTCGAGCGAATGGCGGCGGTTGATCTCGACGCCGCACAGCGCCGCCGAGGCAAAGACGCCAAAGAGTAACGTCGTCGCATGGTGGATTGCCCAAAGTACCAGTTCTGCCGAGGAAAGCATCAGCGTCTCCCGCCCTCGAACCGTACCGCAAAGTAGGCGTCCTGGAATCCCTGCTTGCAGCTGCGCGCGAGCGGTATGCACGCACCCGAGCGCATGACGATTTCCGTGCGGTTAAAGTGGTCGATGTTGCGCAGATTGACCTGGTAGCTGCGGTGGCACTTAAAGAAGGTCGCGTTTTGGGCCAGTCGGTCCTCGATGCTGCGGAACGGCTCGAGCGCCTCGATATCGCGGCCGTCGCGCAGGTGGAAGACCACGTGCTTGTTGCGAGCCTCGGCATATTCGATATCGGATAGGCGTAGGGCATGGTAGCCAAAGGACGTCTTGATGACAAGCTCGTCAATCGTTGCCGGACGCAGGCTCGACAGCTCGTTGAGCAGTTGCGCCACGCGCTCGTAGGTCACGGGTTTGAGCAGGTAGTCGAAGGCGCAGACCTCGTAGGACTCAAGCGCGAACTCGGGCGATGAGGTCAGAAACACCAAGCGCACGGCGGTATCGGATTGGCGCAGCTCGCGGGCGGTGTCCATGCCGTTGACGAGCGGCATAATCATGTCGAGCATGATAATGTCGGCGCGCGATGCGGCATGGCGGGCCAGCAGGTCCTCGCCGCGCGTGACGAGCGCAACATCGACCGCCGTGCTCGTCTCGGTCGACCAACGGTCGATCATCCGGTGCAGTCTATCTAGAAAAGCGACATCATCGTCGCAGGCAATAATCTTGAGCATTCGGCCCCCTTAAGTAGTTCGATTTTGCCACATCGGGCACGCGCCGCTTGCGGGGGTGCGGACCGTTTGCGCCCCACGGCGTGCAGCTCGCGCCAAGCGGTGTTGCGGTGGCGAAAGATGCCTCCTGCGCTATCGAAAGCCCGGCTATCCTCAGCTTGCCAGTTCGAAAATGGACTTGCCGCATGATTGAATCTTTATTTCAACTTTACACCTAGGTTTACAGCTGTCTTGTCAGCTGTAAACCTAGGTGTCATACTAAAGCCCCAAGATTCGCCAAAAGAGAGGGGCCTTGATGGCACAGAGCGCGAACATGGATGCATCGGAGCTTGCACGCGATATCGCGGCCGGCCTGGCATCGGCAACGACGGCAACGGAGCGCGCGGCGCTGGTACCCGCAGAGCTCGTCGAGGCCATTCATCAGCTAAAAACCCAACGTGACGCAGTGATCCTGGCGCACTATTATGTGGCGCCCGAGGTCCAAGCCGTTGCCGATTACGTCGGCGACAGCTTCTACCTGGCAAAGCTCGCCAAGAGCCTGCCGCAGCAGACTATCGTGCTGTGCGGCGTGGAGTTTATGGGCGAGAGCGCCAAGCTGCTCAATCCCACCAAGACCGTGCTGCTGCCCGAGCCGGGCGCGGACTGTCCCATGGCGCACATGGTCAAGCGCGAGACGGTCGACGCAGCGCGCGCCGAGTATGGCGACGACCTGGCCGTGGTGTGCTACGTCAACTCGACGGTCGAGATCAAGAGCTGGAGTGACGTGTGCGTTACCAGCTCTAACGCCGTCAAGATCGTCTCCGAGCTGCCGCAGCAGCACATCTTGTTCATTCCCGACCAAAACCTGGGCCGCTTTGTGGCCGAGCAGGTGCCCCAAAAGCATGTCATCCTCAACAACGGCTACTGCCCGCGTCATCACATCATCACCGTCGAGCAGATCGTCGACGCGCAGGAGGCGCACCCCGACGCGCTCGTGCTGGCGCACCCCGAGTGCAAGGCCGACGTCCTGGCCGAGGCCGACTACATCGGCTCCACCGCTGGCATCATCAAGTATGCCGAGGAGTCGGACGCGAGCGAGTTCATCATCGTGACGGTCCGCGGCGTGCTCTACGAGCTCGAGCGCCGCTGCCAGGGCACCGGCAAGAAGTTCTACTTCCCTGCGGTGCAGCCCATCTGCGTCAACATGGATCTCATTACACTCGAAAAGCTCGTGCACTGCCTGGAGACGGGCGAGGGCGAGGTGCAGATTGGCGTGTCGGACGAGGCCGCCGATCAGGCCAAGCTCACGCTCGACCGCATGCTTGAGTACGCGGCGCGCTAAGCCAATGTGACATGAGGGACCATCCCTTATGCCACATTACAAGGGAGAGGATTCCTGTGGAAACCAAACAATACCCCGATATGGAGTGTGACGTCGTCATTGCCGGTTGCGGCGTGGCGGGCCTGTATGCGGCTCTCAATCTGCCGACGAGCACGCGCGTAATCATGCTCTCCAAGGGCGCCATCGACGAGTGCGATTCGATGCTCGCGCAGGGCGGCATCTGCGTGCTGCCCGAGGGTTCTGACTATGATGCCTTCTTTGAGGACACCATGCACGCCGGCCACTACGA
This sequence comes from uncultured Collinsella sp., assembly GCA_900554905.1. Lineage (GTDB taxonomy): Bacteria > Actinomycetota > Coriobacteriia > Coriobacteriales > Coriobacteriaceae > Collinsella. The sequence continues at coordinate 5,263 of USJB01000021.1, forward strand.
GAACCGCCGCGAGAGCGTTGACATCATGATTCGCTCGAGCCGCTCGGTCATCAACGACCTGCTAGCGATGGGCGTGGATTTTGAGCGCAAGGCCGACGGCAGCCTCAATTTTACCCGCGAGGGCGCGCACAGCCGCCCGCGCATCGCCTTCCATGCCGATATTACGGGCAAGGAAATTACGACCAAGCTGCTCCAGGCTGTCCGCAAGCTGGACAACGTGCGGATTTTGGAGCACGTGGCCATGACCAACATCCTGACCGCCGAGCGCGATGGCGCCACGGTGTGCACCGGCGTCGTCGCCGTTGCCGTGGACGAGGACGATTCAGCTCACCCCGCCGACGAGCTGGCAAATGCCGCTGAGGACGTGCATGCCGGTAAGCCGTTTAAGATCCATGCCCGCCATACGCTGTGGGCAACGGGCGGTATCGGTGGCGTGTACGACCACTCGACCAACTACCCGCAGCTCACCGGTGACGCCTGCTACATCGCGCAGGAGCACGGCATCACGATGGAGCACCTGGACTACGTGCAGATCCACCCCACGGGCCTGTTCTCGCCGCAGCCGGGTCGCACGTTCCTGATCAGCGAAAGCTGCCGCGGCGAGGGCGCGATTCTGCTCAATGCCGCCGGCGAGCGCTTTACCGACGAGTTGCAGCCGCGCGACGTTGTCGCCGCCGCCATCCGCGAGCAGATGAAGCAGGATGACACCGAGCACGAGTGGCTGAGCTTTGCCCCCGTCGAGCGCGACGTGGTGACCGGGCACTTTGCCAATATCCGCGCGCGCTGCCTGGAGGACGGCCGCGACATCCTGGACGAGCCCATTCCCGTCACACCCACGCAGCACTACTTTATGGGCGGCGTGTGGGTCGACAAGGACGGCCGCACCTCGATGCCCGAGCTCTACGCCGCCGGCGAGACGGCCTGCAACGGCGTTCACGGCAAGAATCGCCTAGCTTCCAACAGCCTGCTCGAGTCCCTAGTCTGGGGTCGCCGCGCTGCTTGGCGTATGCGCACCGGCGAGTCGCTGGCCGTGGAGCAGGCGGGCGAGCCCGCGCTCGATGGACGCCATCGCGCCCTGAGCGCCGATACCCTTGCAATCGATGATCTGGCCCGTGCCGCCGGCACGCAGGCCGTGGAGGAGTAGACCATGAATCCCATTACCATGAAACTCGTCGTCGATGATCTGATTCTGCAGGCCCTGCGCGAGGACATTACGTTTGAGGACGTGAGCACGGCGAGCGTGTGCCCCACGGCGCGTCCCGCCACGGTGGAGCTTATCGCCAAGGCCGATGGCATCATCGCGGGCTTGGATGTGTTCGCTCGAACCTTTGAGCTGCTGGATCCGCAGAGCTCCGTGTTGTTTGATGTCGCGGACGGCGACGAGGTACACGCTGGCGATCACGTGGGCCAGGTGCGCGGAGACGCGCGCGTGCTGCTTTCGGGCGAGCGCGTGGCGCTCAACTACCTGCAGCGCATGAGCGGCATCGCTACCTATACGCACAGCATGGTCGTGGCGCTCGAGGGAACCAAGACCGTGCTCGTCGACACGCGCAAGACCACGCCGGGCATGCGCGTTTTCGAGAAGGCCGCGGTCGAGATCGGTGGCGGCAGCAACCACCGCTACAACCTGTCGACGGCCGTTATGCTCAAGGACAACCACATCGACGCCGCCGGCGGCGTGGCACGCGAGATGGCGCGCGCCCATGCATCGTTTACCACGACGGTCGAGATCGAGTGCGAGAACCTGGACATGGTGCGCGAGGCCGTGGAGGCCGGCGCCGATATCATCATGTTCGACAACATGACCCACGACGACATGGCTGCCGCGATTGAGCTTATCGCCGGCCGCGCTAAGACCGAGTGCTCGGGCAATGTGGATGCTAGCAATATCCGCGCCCTGGCCGACCTGGGCGTCGACTTTATTAGCTCGGGGGCGTTGACGCACTCTGCGCCGATTCTCGACCTCTCGCTTAAGCACCTGCGTCTGCTGGACGGTAAATAATGGACGCCCGCGAGCGTCGCCGTGCCATCATGGGCGTGCTCGAGGAAGCCAAGGAGCCCGTTTCGGGCAGCGCACTTGCCCGTGAGGTTGGCGTGAGCCGCCAGATTGTCGTGCAAGACATCGCCCTGCTGCGCGCCGACGGGCACGATATCGTCGCCACCAATCGCGGCTATGTGCTACAGGAGGCGGCGAGCAGCCCGGCTGTGCCCACGCGTCTGGTCAAGGTTCGCCACGGCGTGGAGCAGGCGGGCGATGAGCTCACGAGCATCGTCGACGCCGGCGGCGCCGTGCTCAACGTGATCGTCAATCACCGCGTGTACGGTAAAATCACGGCCGACTTGGACATTCGCAATCGTCGCGATGTTGAGCGCTACCTGCACGATATCGAGAGCGGCAAGAGCTTTCCGCTGCTGACGGTAACCAGCGGTTATCACTTCCACCGCATTGCGGCAGAAGACGAGCAAACCCTCGACGAGATCGAGGCCATGCTCAAGGAGAAGGGCTACCTTGCCGATTTAATGCCCTACGAGGATGATTTGTCCTAGTCGACGCCGCATCTATAAGTTGCGGTGAAATAGTTCCTAAAATCGGCATCCAAGCCATAAAAGGGGGTGCGGACTATTTCTTGGACCGCGCCTAGGCGTATCCAAGCTTCCTGCGGTACTCCATCGGGCTCAGCCACCCGAGGGACTTCTTGATCCGCTCCTCACGATAGTACACGAGGTAGGCCTCGAGCCTCCCCATGAACTCCTCGGCCGTCACGCCCTCCCAGTCCCTGTAGCGGAAGAACTCGTTCTTGAGGCGCCCGAAGAAGCCCTCGCAGGCCGAGTTGTCCGGGCTGCAGCCCTTCGCGGACATGCTCCTGACCAGGCCGTTCTCCTCGCAGATCCCGATCCACTCCGGCCAGCGGTAGTGGCCGCCCCGGTCCGAGTGGATCGTCGTGCGCCCGCCCGCCGGCCTCGCCGCGCAGGCCTTGAGCAGGCTCGAGTTCGCGAGGCGCTTGTCGGGGTGCAGCCCGATCGACCAGGCGACGGGCATCCCGTCGAAGCAGTCGATGACCGGGCTCAGGTAGACCTTCTCGCCGCCCGGTAGCCTGAACTCGGTGATGTCGGTGAGCCACAGCCGGTTGGGCTCGTCGGCGCGGAACCTCCTGTTCACGAGGTTCTCCGGCGCCTTGGAGACCTCGCCGGCGTAGGAGCTGTAGCCCCGGGCGCGCCTCTTGTTGTAGACGACCTCGAGGCCCTCCTCGCGCATCACGCGGGCCACGCGCTTCTCGCTGGCCCGGACGCCCTCGCGGCGCAGGCGCGCCCAGACGGTGCGGTACCCCCAGCACCCCGAGCCCTCGCGGAAGATGCGCACCACGCGGTCGCGTATGTCGGCGTCGCGGTCGCGCGGCGCGGCGACGCGGGGCCTCCAGTACTCATAGGAGCTCTTCGATATCCTCAAGAAACCCGTGATCGAGCGGAGGGGCAGGGCGGTCGCCCGCCTCAATCTCTCGCCGAGCTCGCACTTGCTCCTGTTCGAGATCGAAGCCGGGTCCCACCCTTCCGCTTTTAGGTCGGCCAACACCGCCCTGAGCAGCAGGTTCTCTATCTGGTCCTCGTTGAGCCCGGCGAGCGGGCCGGTCGCCGGCGGGGCGTAGATCGACTTGTCGGGGCCCAAGCTGGCCTCCTTCCGTGGCGGTTTCCTCGCCCCGATTCTACAGCGCGCCCCGGTGTAGCTGTGCGGGAGGTGCCCCGTCGCCCACTTCTTGGCCGCGCCCACCGAGACCCCCGCGAACTTCGCGGCGGCGGTCGGCCCCATGCCGTCCTCCGTCGCCAGGAGGAAGAGCTCGACCTTCTCCCTGCTGTACATGCGAACCTCCAGTCCGGACCGCCCCGCGGTCCAACTTTCTGTCCGCACCCCCAAACAGGAACTATTTCACCGCAACTGCCAAGGTAGCCCCGTCCCCAATTAGCTGCCCATATAAGCAAAAGGAGACCTCCGCGGCGATGCGGAGGCCTCCTTTTTGTGCACGGTGTACTTGTGAGTGTGCAAGTGGGGGAGTTGTTACTCCTCGACGATCTCGGTGATCGCGCCAGCGGGGCAAGCGTCCTGGCAAGCGCCACAGGCGACGCAGGAGTCCTCGTCAGCGACGGTAGCGACGTCCTGGAGCTCCAGAACGCCAGCGGGGCAGGAGTCGACGCAAACGCCACAAGCGATGCACTCGTCGGCATCAATTACGGGATGAGCCATGGTAGTTTCCTCTCTGTTGACCGACGCTACAGGCGATGCGCGCCGGTTTGATTCGGGCAAAAACATACCACGGGAGCGACCGTTTGCAATACCCTCTGGCCGGCATCTTCATACCGTTCGCCGAGTATGCCAAGGTTTACTAAAAAACGCGCAGGTGGGGCCGTTGAGCTGCATAAATGTTAGCTAAAGGTGACTTGAAATATAGGGCGATTGAGCGTGCTTGCGGAAACCGCATCCCATTATTTTGTCGAAAAACGGGTTGCAGTTTCCGGTTAGGCCCGCTAGCGGAAAATGCGAGCCGGTATCAGCTCTCAAAACGGGATACGGTTTCCGGTTGAGCCTTCAGACGGAAACTGCGACCCGGAATCCACGCTCAAACCGGGACGAGCTTTCCACAAGACGGTCCCCAGGCACCCCCGGACGCAAACCTCAGCCATCTCTACATAGATCTCGATAGATTTGCCGAGAACTCAATCAGCGCATCTACCTGCGCATTTAAGAACCTAAACTCTCAGCAATAAGAAATCTTATATGAATTGACTTAGATTTTGTATATTCCGGCCCATAAGGGGATACACTACATCCTGAAAGACAAGCCGAAACACCGCTCGGCAGACCGTCGAGGCGGCGCGAACGCACAAGAGAGAGGGAATTTCTAATGAGTAAGATTCTTGGTATCGACCTTGGTACTACCAACTCCGCCATGGCCGTCCTTGAGGGCGGTTCTCCGACCATTATCGTGAACGCCGAGGGCGACCGCACCACCCCGTCCGTCGTGGGCTTCCGTGCTGACGGCGACCGCGTCGTGGGTAAGGCCGCTAAGAACCAGGCTGTCACCAACCCCAAGAACACCGTGTTCTCCATCAAGCGCTTCATGGGCCGCAAGTACTCCGAGTGCACCTCCGAGATCAAGACCGTGCCGTACGAGGTCAAGGAGGGCCAGGGTGGCCGTGCCGTCGTCGACATCGAGGGCAAGGATTACACCGCCGAGCAGGTGAGCGCCATGACGCTCGCGAAGATGAAGGCCGACGCCGAGAAGTATCTGGGCGAGACCGTCACCGACGCCGTCATCACCGTCCCGGCCTACTTCAACGACGCCCAGCGTCAGGCCACCAAGGACGCCGGCAAGATCGCCGGCCTCAACGTCAAGCGTATCGTCAACGAGCCGACCGCTGCCGCTCTTGCCTATGGCCTGGACAAGCAGGGCACCGACCAGCGCATCCTGGTCTTCGACCTGGGCGGCGGCACCTTCGACGTCTCCATCCTCGACCTCGCCGACGGCGTGTTTGAGGTTCTGTCCACCTCGGGCGACAACCACCTGGGCGGCGACGACTGGGATCAGCGCGTCATCGACTGGATGGCCGACAAGTTCCAGCAGGAGAACGGCGTCGATCTGCGTCAGGACCCCATGGCCCTGCAGCGTCTGAAGGAGGCCGCCGAGAACGC
>USJB01000022.1 GCA_900554905.1 uncultured Collinsella sp.
TCGAGCCGTTACGCGGTTTGGTAAAACCGCGTAACCACTAGTTTGGTACCTTGACATTCATTTCTCATGCTCCTAGATTGGTTAGGCACAAAACAATTCCACTACCTAACTAAAGAAAGGAGCAACACTAATTCATGTGCGATGAACCTCTTAACCTTTGTTCGCACGAGCCCGGCGGTGACCCGTCGCAACCGGTAGACATACCCGAAGCGGTCAGCGCCGAAGACAAACTCGCCAAGCGCATCCTGAGCGGCCTGGGTTTTTGCGGCCATTACATGCATTTTCATGGCGGAGGCGTGTCCGGCAAGGCGCCCATCATCTGCCTGCTGGCCAAGCAGCCCGGCGGCGAGATGTCGCAGCAGGAACTCGGCATGCACTTTGACCTCAAGCCGGGGTCGCTTTCCGAGATCCTGTCCAAGCTCGAGGTCAACGGCCTCATCGAGCGCAGCCGTAACCCCAAGGATCGACGGCAACTCACCATTCGCCTGACCGAAACCGGCCGGGAAAACGCCCGCATCGACCAGGCGGCCCGCATCCGCTTTAGAGAACGGGCCTTTAGTGCCCTCACTCACGACGAGCGCGAGCAGCTCGCCGAAATGCTCGAGAAAATCCGTGTAACCTGGGAGGAACTGGATGATTAAAACCCTCATGGGCAGCATCCGCGACTATATGAAAGTCGCTGTTGCCACGCCATTGATCGTGCTTGGCGAGGTGATCTGCGAGGTGCTGGTTCCATTTATCACCGCCAACCTGATCGACGCCATCAAAGACGGTGCCACCGTAGCCGAGATGCTTCCCACCGCAGGCTTTTTGGTGCTCATCGCGCTGACGTCGCTTGCTTTAGGCGCCGCTGCCGGCGTCACCTGCAGCCATGCGAGCTGCGGCTTCGCCAAGAACCTGCGTCACGACCTGTTCTACAAGATCCAGACGTTCAGCTTTGCCAACATCGATGAGTTCTCGAGCTCCTCGCTCGTCACGCGTCTGACCACTGACATCAACAACGTTCAGCAGGCCTTTATGATGATCATCCGTATCGCCGTGCGCGCGCCGCTGGTCTTGATCTTCGCCTTTACCATGGCATTTATCATGGGCGGCAGCGTCGCCATGGTCTACCTGGTCATCATTCCGCTGCTGGGCTTTGGACTGTTCTTTATCATCTTTAAGGTACGCCCCATCTTCTCGCGCGTGTTCCACAAGTACGATGCCCTTAACGAGTCCGTCGAGGAAAACGTCACCGGCATGCGCGTGGTCAAGAGCTATGTGCGCGAAGACTTTGAGAAGGAGAAGTTCGCCACCGCCGCGCGCGACGTCCAGATGGACTTCACCCGCGCCGAGAAGCTGCTCGCCTTTAACAACCCCATGATGAACATCTGCGTCAACGGCGCATTTGTCGTCATCATCTACCTGGGATCCAAGCTCATCATCACGAGCCAGGGCACGCTGTTCGACGTGGGCCAGCTCTCCTCGATCTTTACCTATGGCTTCGCGATCCTCATGAGCCTGATGCAGCTGTCGATGATCTTTGTCATGGTGACCATGGCCGACGAATCGGCGCACCGCATTACCGAGGTGCTGGCCGCCGAGCCCACGATCGCCGATCCCGCCGAGCCCGTGCTCGAGGTTGCCGACGGTTCCATCGACTTTGACCACGTGAGCTTTAAGTATTCCGCGCATGCGAAGCGCCAGGCGCTCGACGATATCGACCTGCACATTAAGAGCGGCGAGACCATCGGCATCATCGGCGGCACCGGCTCGGCCAAGTCCACGCTTGTAAACCTCATCGCCCGCCTGTACGACGCCACCGAGGGCACCGTGCGCGTGGGCGGCATGGACGTGCGCGACTACGACTTGGACGCCTTGCGCCACCAAGTGGCCATGGTGCTACAGAAAAACGTGCTGTTTAGCGGCACCATCGCCGAGAATCTGCGCTGGGGCGACCCGAACGCCACCGACGAGGAAGTCCGCGAGGCGGCACATCTGGCCTGCGCCGACGAGTTTGTCGACGGCTTCCCCAAGGGTTACGACACCTGGATCGAGCAGGGCGGCTCCAATGTTTCCGGCGGTCAGAAGCAGCGCCTGTGCATTGCGCGCGCCCTGCTGCGTCGCCCCAAGATCTTGATCCTGGACGACTCCACCAGCGCCGTCGACACCAAGACCGACGCCAAGATTCGCGCAGGGTTGGCAAGCTATCTGCCCAACACGACCAAGCTCATCATCGCCCAGCGCATTAGCTCCGTACAGGATGCAGACCGCATCATCGTCATGGAGGGTGGCCGCATCGCGCAGATCGGCAACCATGATGAGCTGCTTAAGACGAGCGAAATCTACCGCGAGACCTTTACCTCGCAGAACAAGATGTCTGCCGAGGCCGAGGCCGAGGTATCCGTACCGCAAGCTCAAACCCAGGAAGGAGGCGAGGCACATGAGTAAGGCAACGACCGCCGAGCGCGCGCTCAACCGCAAGGGCGGCACCATGTCGCGCCTCATCAAGACGCTTTTTGGCTTCTACCCCGTGCTTTTGCCCCTCGTCGTCGCCGGCGTGGTGCTCTGTGCCATCATCAACTCCATCGGCGCGACCTTCCTTCAGAGCGCCCTGCAGATCATTAGCGAATCGTGGCAGTCAGGCGACTGGGAAGCCGCACAGCCCAAGATCGCACAGCTCGTGACCACCCTCGCCTGCATCTACGGCATCGGCATCCTGTCCTCGCTGTTCTGGAACCGCGCCATGGCCATCGTCACGCAGGGCTCGCTCGAGAAGCTGCGCGAGAAGATGTTCAACCGCATGCAGGACCTGCCGATTCGCTACTTCGACACGCACCAGCGCGGCGACATCATGAGCCACTACACCAACGACATCGACACGCTGCGCCAGATGATCAGCCAGTCGCTGCCCAACCTGCTCATGACGACCATCGTCATCGTCACGGTATTCTTTATCATGCTGTACTACAGCGTGTGGATGTGCCTGGTCATTGTGGCCGGCGTCGCCTTTATGACCTTTATGACCAAGCTGCTCGGCTCCAACTCTGCGCGCTTCTTCATTGCGCAGCAGACCGAGCTCGGCGTGGTCGAGGGCCATATCGAGGAAGTCATGAACGGCCAGAAGGTCGTCAAGGCATTCTGCCACGAGTCTGCCGCCGAGGCCGATTTTGACGAGCGCAACGAAAAGCTCTTCGAGGTCTCGCAGAAGGCCAACATGTACGCCAACATCCTCATGCCCATCCTTATGAACCTGGGAAACCTGCTCTACGTGCTGGTCGCACTGGCAGGCGGCATTTTCCTGGCGCTGGGCGTGCCCAACCTGAGCATCTCGGGCATGGCGCTGTCCATCGCCGTCGTGGTGCCGTTCCTCAACATGACCAAGCAGTTCTGCGGACAGATCGGCCAGATCTCGCAGCAGATCAACGCCGTGGTCATGGGCCTCGCCGGCGCCGACCGCATCTTTGAGCTCATCGACGAGAAGCCCGAGGCCGATGAAGGCTACGTGACGCTCGTCAACGCGCAGGTGAACCCCGATACCTGGGAGTTCGAGGAGGCCGACCACCACACCGGCATGTGGGCGTGGAAACATCCGCACCGCGCGACCGGCGAGATCGAATACGTGCCGCTGCGTGGCGACCTGGTCATGGACAACGTCGACTTTGGCTACACGCCCGACCACGAGGTGCTGCACGGCGTGTCCGTGTTTGCCAAGCCGGGCCAGAAGGTCGCGTTTGTCGGCGCCACCGGTGCCGGTAAGACGACCATCACCAATCTCATCAACCGCTTCTACGACATCGCCGACGGCAAGATCCGCTACGACGGCATCAACGTCAACAAGATCCGCAAGGCCGACCTGCGCCGCTCGCTGGGCGTCGTGCTACAGGACGTGAACCTGTTCACCGGCACCGTGATGGATAACATCCGCTACGGCAATCTGGACGCTACCGACGAGGAGTGCATCGCGGCGGCCAAGCTCGCGGGCGCCGACGACTTTATCACCCGCCTGCCCGACGGCTACGACACCATGCTCACCGGCAACGGCGCACAGCTGTCGCAGGGCCAGCGCCAGCTGATTTCGATCGCACGCGCTGCCGTCGCCGATCCGCCGGCAATGATTCTGGACGAGGCCACGAGCTCCATCGACACCCGCACCGAGGCTATCGTGCAGGCAGGCATGGATAAGCTCATGGAGGGCCGCACGACGTTTGTCATCGCGCACCGCCTGTCCACCGTGCGCAACTCCGACGCGATCATCTGTCTGGACCACGGCCGCATCATCGAGCGCGGCAACCACGACGAGCTGATTGCCAAGCGCGGGTATTACTACCAGCTCTATACCGGAGCGTTTGAGCTGGAGTAGTTCGGCTCGCCGAGATGGCCGATTTGCCGCTCATTCGTCGGGCATGACCCTAAGATCAATGCCCTCCTCTTTCGGGGCAAATCGACTCATCTCAACGACCCAAACACAATGCACCGCAACGAATAAAGCCTCCGCAGCCACACGAGCTGCGGAGGCTTTTTTCATGCCGGCCGGAAACCGTATCCCACTTTTCGGGCCCAGAATGGGATGCCGTTTCCCGCTGGGCCCCCTCCGGGAAACGACATCCCATTTCAAGGGCATAAACCGGGATGTGGTTTCCCCTAACGGCACCTTTGGGAAACCGCATCCCACTCTAGACGCACAAAACGGGATGAGCTTTCCCATGGTGATCCAAGACCAGAAGCATGTCCGATAGCGCGGCCAGGTCAAGAACAACAAGGCAAGCGTCACGCCAATTTGGACGAGCGTCTGCTGCAGTTTGAGGCTGCTGGCCCATATGGTAGAGTTAACCACCCATGAATTTCAGCACACTGCGTGCTACCTGTTCTTTTGTCATTTAGGGGAGTGAACTTGTGAATACTTCTGTCGCCAAGAAGGCCGGCCAGGCGGTGCGCCTGCTCATGATGGTGCTCACGGCAGTTCTCATCTTCTTCTTCATCAATGTTATGCTGCTCGTCTCCGATATCCAGGGCACGGCGCGTGTGGTCAACTACGCCGGTCTGGTGCGCGGTACCACGCAGCGAATCGTTAAACTCGAGGATGCGGGCCAGCCTCAAGATGACCTGCTCAAAGCCGTGGATTCATACATCAACGGTTTGCGTTACGGAAGTGACGACCTCAACCTCGTCCGTCTCGACGACGACGAGTATCAGGTAAAAATGACCGAGCTTGCAAATTATTATGATGAGCTTTGCGCCGAGATCAGCCGCGTGCGCGAAGTCGGCTATGAGAACACCGACATCATCTCCATGAGCGAGGAGTTCTTTGGCATTTGCGACGATGCTACGCGACTCGCAGAGGACTACTCTCAGGAGAAGGCGTCGGCGCTCAACTATCTCGAGGGCCTGGTGATCATCGACATCATGGGCTTGGTGGCGACCTTTGCGGTCGAACTTGTTCGCGCGGTGCGAACTGCCGCGCTCAATCGCGAACTGCAGAACAAAGTCTATCTCGACGAAGCCACAGGACTGCCCAACAAGAACAAGTGCGAGGAGGTCTTGGGGCAGGAGCAGCCTGTCTCCGCGGAGGCGCCCGTTGCGGTGTGCGTCTTCGACCTTAACAATCTGCATACGGTCAATAACAGCTTCGGCCACGAGAAGGGCGACGAATACATCCGTTCTTTTGCCCAGCAGCTGGGGCGCGTGGCGTCGGAGACCTGCTTTGTGGGCCGCGACGGCGGCGATGAGTTTATCGCGGTGCTGCGAGATACCGATCGAGCTGCCGTGGAGTCCTGTCTCGCTCGGGTTCGCGCGAACGTGAACGAGTATTCCGAGACTCATCCCGACATGCCTATCAGCTATGCGGTGGGCTATGCGCTTTCCAGTGATTTTGATGAACCGCCTACGATGCGTGAGCTCTTTTCTCAGGCCGACAAAAACATGTACGTCGATAAGAACCGCGTAAAGGCAGCCGAGACAGCCGACCCGCAACGCGAGGACCGCTAAACCCGTCCCAAATGAGCTAGTTGAGGAGTTGGGCCATGGCGTTGACGAATTTTTGTACTTGGAGGGTGGGCTCGAGCGGATAGTGCAAAAAGACCGGCACCTCTCGCCCGCACAGGAACGGCACGCCCACAAAGGCCGGGTGCACCCCCGACCATGCGCCGCAGGTGAGCACCGCGTCACCCTTTTCCTCTGCCTCGTTAAAGAGCGCAAAGTCAAAGCTGTCCACGTCGATCACGTCTACGCCGCCGTCGGCCAACAGATCGATACGCAGACTGTCCATAGCGTCGTTGCCGTGACGGAGCACGCGCAGGCGCATGCCCTCTAAGTCGGCAACTGTGATGCGCGTCTTGCGCGCCAGCGGGCTCGTGCGCGGCAGGTCGATATAAAACGGCACGTTAACGATGCGAAGCTTTTGGCAGGCGTCGCCCCAGCGTGGAGTAGAAAAACTCGACTGCACTACATCCACCTCGCGGCCCAAGCTGCGCATGACGGATTCGCGCTCGTCATAGAGGTCGCTTACCGGCACGATCTCAAATCGCAGCGATGGTTCCAGATCGTGGATGTCCGACCACATCGACAGCGTTTGGCGCCCCGGGCACATCATCGACACGCCCAGGCGCACGGCCCCGCCATCGCCTGCCGCGCGTCGGGCACGGCGCAGCGCGTCCTCGGACTGCCGCATGATCGAACGTGCATCGTCCACCAGCAGAGCACCTGCCGGCGTCACCTTAACACCAGAATGCGAGCGCTCGAACAACGTGATGCCGAACTCGGCCTCGAATCCCGACACCTGTTTGACGAGCGCCGGGGTCGACACGCGCAATTTTGCCGCCGCACGCGAGAAGCTTCCCAGCTCCGCGGCGGCCGATATGGCCTCGAGTCGTCGATCGTACACGTCAATCTCCCGTTTCCAGACGCATGGCAATGAACTGCCGAAGGGGGTCGTTTTGGCAGGTCACGCGCTCAATTGAGAAAAAACTGCATCGCACAGTATAAACCTACGGTTAACGCCATTCTAACAAATATGCAATTCACCTGCGCAAATGCAAAGCATACGATAACCAGCGAAAACCACGTGGGTCGATTAATGGGAGCGGCCCACCGGGAGGCACAAGAAGGGAAGTTCCTATGAGCAATTGGCTTAAGCTCGAGGGCGATGTCTGCGCCGTGACTGGCGCGCTCGGCGGCATGGGCGTCGAGATTTGCCGCGAGTTCGCCCGCAACGGCGCCAACGTCGTCCTGCTCGACCTGGACGAGGAGAAGGTCAAGGCCGCTGCCGCCGACCTCGCTGCCGAGTTTGGCATCCACGCCGAGGGTTACAAGATGAACGCCACCGACGAGGCCGAGGTTCAGGCCGCCGTCGACGCCACCATCGCCGACTTCGGCCGCGTCGACGTCCTTGTCAACACCGCTGGCATCCTGCGCTTCGCCGCCATGGAGGACCTGCCGTTGAGCGACTGGGAGCAGGTGCTCAACGTCAACCTCACCGGTTACTTCATCACCTCGCAGCGCTTTGGTCGCGAGATGATTAAGGCCGGCCAGGGCCGCCTGGTGCACATCTCGACCGTCGCCAGCCACTCCCCCGAGACGTTCTCGGGCGTGTACAGCTCCACCAAGGCCGGCGTCAACATGATGTCCAAGATGCTGGCTGCCGAGTGGGGCCCCTACGGCGTGCGCTCCAACTGCGTCGAGCCCTGCTTCGTTAAGACCCCGATGTCAGCCAACTTCTACGCCGACCCCGAGGTCGAGAAGAGCCGCAGCCGCCTCATTGCCACGCGTCGCATCGGCGAGGTCAGCGATATCGCCAACGCCGTCATGTTCCTGGCGTCCAAGCGCTCGGACTTTACCACCGGCGACGCCATCAAGGTCGATGGCGGCTTCTCCAACATGATGGGCGACCTCACCGCCAAGCCCGGCGGCCGTCGCGCCTATGCCGACAACTACCTTAAGAACAAGGGTGTCGAGCTCTGGTCCGATGAGTCCGGCGTCGCCAAGCCGACTGACCAGTAAACCAACCTGACAGGGAGGCCCCGCGGACACGCCCGCTCCTCCCCCGTATCGATCAGAAAGAGTCCAATGGCTTCCACCAACTCCAACAAGGGTCGCGCCGTCGTGCTTTCCGCCGCGTGCGTCACCATGTTCTTCATCAGCTCCATCGCGCTGTATTCCGTCGTGAGCAAGAACCTGCTCGCCGTCTACCCCGAGTGGTCGAGCGCCCTTACCTGGGCTTTCCCCGTCTTCCAGACCATCATGGCCGTGACGGGCATCTTCGCCGGCCGCATCTCCGATAAGATCGGCCCGCGCAACGTCGTGATCGCTGCCGCCGTGTGCTACGGCCTGGGCTGGTTCATGTCCGGCACCGTCACCGAGCCGTGGCAGTTCTACCTGTGGTTCTCGCTCGTCGCCGCTGTCGGCAACGGCCTGGGCTACAACCCGGCGCTCACCACGGGTCAAAAGTGGTTCATCGACAAGAAGGGTCTCGCCTCCGGCATCACCCTGGCCGCTTCGACCGCCGGCCCCGCCGTGCTGTCCCCGGTGCTCGCCTCGCTGCTCATCCCGAGCCTGGGCATCTTTGGCGCCCTCAAGGCGCTCGGCGTCATCTTCTTTGTGACGATTGCCGCCTCCGCCCTGTTCCTGAAGGCCCCCGAGGCCGGTTGGCTGCCCGAGGGCTTCGAGGCCCCCAAGGGCGGCGCGCATGCCGGCACCTTCGGTGACCTCACCCCGGGCGAGATGGTCAAGACCCCGCGCTTCTGGGTCCTCATCGTCACCTTCGCCTTTGCCGCCACCGCGGGCACCCTGCTCGTGGGCAAGGTTGCCTCCATCGCCGCCGTCCAGCTCTTCGCCGACCCCACGAGCGCCGCGGCCGTCGCCCTCGGCGGTGTGGTCGTCTCCGTCAACACCTGCGCCAACCTGGTCGGTCGTCTGTCCTTTGGCCAGATCATCGACAAGCTCGGCGCCTATAAGTCGCTGCTCATCAGCCTTGTCGTCACCATCGTCGCGCTCGTCATCATGTCGATGAGCTTTACGCAGGCCATGTTCTTTGTGGCGCTCGCCCTGCTCGGCTTTAGCTTTGGCGCCCTGCTCGTCATCTACCCGCCGCTCACCGGTGGCGCCTTTGGCACCAGCAACATCGGCGTCAACTACGGCATCATGTTTTTGGGTTACGCCGCCTCCACCTGGATCAGCCAGCCCATCACCGCCGTGCTGTATCACGCCGAGGCCGGCAGCGCCGCCTACCAGCAGTCCTTCTACGGTGCCATCGTAATCGCCGCAATCGCCGTCGTGCTCACCGTCTACATGATGGTCTCCGACAGCAAGAAGAAGTCCGCCTAGTTTTACCGATGCGACAAAGGAACAGCCCCTTTGTCGCATTCCACCGGTCACCAGTATTAAGGAGTCGAAATGTCTGAGCTCAACCCCGTCCGCATTGCCGTTATCGGCGCCGGTGCCATGGGCCGCAACCACATCCGCTTTGTCACCGAGGAGCCCGAGGCCGAGCTCGTCACCATCGCTGACGCCTTTGAGGGCGCCCGCGCCACGGCCGAGGCCGCCGGCGTGCCGTTTTATACCGATCCCGCCCAGATGATGGACGAGGTCAAGCCCGAGGCCGTCATCATCGCCACGCCCAACGACCTACACCTGGGCGTTGCCCGCGAGGCTGTGAAGCGCAACATCGTGCCGTTGGTCGAAAAGCCGATCTCCAACGACCTGGAGGATGCCCAGGCTTTCGCTGCCGAGGCCGAGACCGCCGGCGTGCCCGTGCTCGTGGGCCAGCACCGTCGCCACAACCCCTTCGTCAACAAGGCCAAGGAGATCATCGAGGCCGGCGAGCTGGGCAAGCTCACCGTGTCGAGCTTCCACTACATGATCTATAAGAATGACGAGTACTTCGACGTCGAGTGGCGCCGCAAGAAGGGCGCCGGCCCGATCCTGGTCAACCTGGTGCACGACGTCGACCTGCTCCGCTACCTGCTGGGCGAGCCCGTTGCCGTCCAGGGCATGCAGTCCAGCGCCGCCCGCGGTTTTGAGACCGAGGACTCCGCCGTGGTCAACGTCCGTTTTGCCGATGGCGCGCTTGCGAGCATGACCATCTCCGACGCCACCGCCAGCCCCTGGAACTGGGAGGCAACCGCTCGAGAGGATCCGCAGTACCGCCCCTTCGACGCCGACGCCTACTTTATTGGCGGAACCTTGGGTGCCCTTTCGCTGCCCCGCCTGCACCAGTTCTCCTACGACGGAGCCTCCAACTGGCACAAGCCGCTGCAGATGGAGATTCCGGCCGTCGACCCGGCGCTGCCGCACAAGATGCAGCTCAAGCACTTTGTGAAGGTCGTTCGCCGCGAGGTCGAGCCCGTCGTGACCCCCGCCGACAACGTTAAGACGCTCACACTTCTCAACGCTATCAAAGAGGCCGCCGAGACCGGCCAGCTCGTCGAGCTGTAATGCCTTAGGGCGGACCGCGGCAAACTCCCCGCCGAGCGCCTTGGTCCGCCACCGATAAGCCCCTCTTCTTTGCCCCGCGAGCAGCCTCCTGCCCGCGGGGCTTTTTGCTACCTTAACGACGATTTTTCTGGGGCGGGGTCTATTTTGCACCTCGGCCTGATTCGTTCGCCACGAAATGGGCCTATCTACTACGTTTAACCGACCACCCTCAACCATACCGAATTTCGCGAAATAAAAACCGCAGGTAAACGGCTTGCGTATTCTCGGAAAACCGGGGGATGGTCGACCCATACGGTTCAAACGTAGTAGATAGGCCCCTTTCGTGGCGCAACCCCAAAACAGTCTTTTGGGACGGGTGGTATCCTTGGTAGCCCCGTGCTGCAAACGCACCTTAAACGCAAGGAGTCCCATGGATCTTATCGCCCAGCTCGCCCGCGAGCTCAACCTTAAGGCCGCCAACGTC
>USJB01000023.1 GCA_900554905.1 uncultured Collinsella sp.
CACAATGGAACGAAACGAAGCGGGGCCGTTGGCAATATCGCCAGCGGCCCCGCTTTTGCACTATGCGCTATGCCTTACTCGGCATCCTCGACCTCATACGAATCCGCCTCGGCGGGCTCATCGTTTGTCTCTGGCGCAGCCCCGCGCGCCTCGTCAAAGGCCGCCTTCATGGTCTTGTTGCCCCACGTGAGCTTGCGAATGGTAAGATCGTCGGCTTTCTTGTTGGCAAGGCGCAGGTTGTTCTCGGAAGACAGCAACGCCTCCTTGGTTTTCTGCAGGTGGCTAATCGTCTTGTCGATCTCATCGATCGCCGTTTGGAACTTGCGGCTCGCGATCTCGTAGTTGCGACCGAAATCATTCTTGAACTTTTCCATCTTGGCTTCGAAGTTCGTGACGTCGATATTCTGCTGCTTGTACTCCGCCAGTTCCTGCTTATAGCGCAGCGAACCCATGGCGGCGTTGCGCAGCAGCGTGATCATGGGAATGAAGAACTGCGGACGGATCACGTACATCTTCTCGTAGCGATAGCTCACGTCGACTATCCCTGCGTTATAGAGCTCGCTTTCGGGCTCGAGCAGTGTGCAGAGCACCGCGTACTCACAGCCTTTCTGGCGACGATCGTGATCAAGTTTCTTAAAGAAGTCCTCGTTTTTGTGCTTGGTCGCAGTCTCGTCGTTCTCGTTTTTCATCTCGAACATAATCGAAATGACCTCGTTACCGCTTGCGTCGCACTCGCGGAAGATAAAGTCGCCCTTGGTGCCCTCGGACGCATCGTTATCCTTCTCGAAGTACGCGTTAGGAAACGCCGTCATGCGCAGACGGTTAAACTCGGTCTCGCAGTGCTGCTCGAGCGACTCGCCCACCATCTTGGTGGACAGGCGGACCTTCATGTCCTTAAGGCGCTCAATCTCTTCATCCTTGTAGCGAATCAGGTCATCGCTCGCACGCTTGGCCTGCGCAAGCTCGAGCTCGTGTGCCGCCTTGGCCTGTTCCTCGCGAGAATCGCGCACAGCCAGCTCGCTCGTCAGTTTGGCACGTGCCTCATCGCGCTCTCGCTCCGCCGCGGCGACCGCCTCTGACAGGTTCATTTTTGCCATCAGTTCCTGCTCGCGCAGCTGGGCACGCAGGCCCTCGGCCTCTTGCTCGGACTGAGCCTTTGCGGCGGAAAACTTCTCCTGCGCCTTCGCGCGATAGTCAGTAAGCGCGCGCTCGGCCTCGCTGCGAGCGGCATCGAGCTCACGCTGCGACTCTGCCGCGGCAGCGGCAAGCGCCATCTCCTGGGCTTTGTCCGCCGCGGCGAGCCTGGCCTGCAGCTCAGCAATCTGAGCGTCGCGCGCAGCTAAATCGTTTTGAGCAGCGTTGCGCGCCGCCGACTCGGCAAGCTTTGCTTCGTCATCTTTGCGCCCAAGCTGCGCACGCAGGCTATCAATCTCACGCTGGAGTTCGGCATTTTCCTTTTGAGCATTGGCTCGTGCCTCTACCGCCGCGCGCTGGCTTGCACTCTCGCGCTCTGCGGCAGCGCCCTCGAGCTTAGCGCGCAGCTCGGCAAGCTCAGCATCGCGCTTGGCAACCTCTTGTGCCAGTTGCTGAGCCGCAGCGTTCTTCTGCTCAACGAGCTGAGCGTTGCGCTGAGACTCTGCCTCCTGCAAAGCAGCCGTCGAACGCGAGCGCTCAAGCTCCAGCGCCTGCTCGCCCTCGCGCTGGACTGCCTTCACACGCTCATCCAGGTCGCGCGAGAACTCGGCATCGCGCACCTGCTTGACGATATCCGCATAGCCGGATGCATCGACCTTAAAGACTTCGCCACAATGCGGGCACTTGATCTCATTCATAGCAGCTCCTCGATGGACGCAAATTTCAACCGCCTACACTCTACCGCGCCGCACGGACAAAAAAGGCGCCGCCGCCATAATGGCAACGGCGCCAGAACCACCACAAAGGCGCACTGTGTCCCCTTTGTGGTGGTTCTGGCGCCCTATAGCCCAAAGAAGCTAAGAATCTGGTCGCGGCTTACGGGCTTGTACTCGTTGGCGTCGAGGCCCACATCGTAGCGGTAAATGGGGCGCTCGCGATCGCGGTTGCGTGCGTTGGTGCGGTCTCCTCTGCTGTGGATATGCCCGTGTAGCATGATGGCGCCACGCGCCTTACCATTCCAGCTGAGCATGGGGTAGTGGCTCATCACCAGACGATGGCCCTTGGCATAGCCGGGAGCAACCTCCAGGTAATCGCGCACGTCTTCCCAAATTTGCGGGGCGTCGGGATCTTCCCAGTCGCCGTCATGGTTACCGCGGATGAGCGTCGCATTCTTGCATTCGATACGCTCGCGCAGGCGCACCGCCTCCGCCATGGGCAAGCGATACGTAAAGTCTCCCAGGATATAGAGGCGGTCGTCCGCAGCCACGCACTCATTGATGGCATCGATGACCTTGCGGTTCATCTCCTCGACCGAATCAAACGGCCGATCCATGTCGTGCAAGATATTCGTATCGCCCAGGTGCAGGTCGGCGGTAAACCACATCATCGTCTATGCCCTCATTTCGCAACGCGTCAAACTCGTGCTAAGTATACAGACACAGCGATACGGCGGTTAGCCAAAGAGCCCGCCGAACAGGCCGCGGCGGCGTTTGTCTTGCTTTTTCGAAGCGTCACCCTAAGTTTTCTTGTCCCGCCGTTTCTTACGGTCCTGTTCCAGATCATCGTCGTCGAGCAGCAGATCCCACTCAAACGGATCATCCGTCAAATCGAACAGGTCATCGTCATCAAACATGGCAGTCTCCCATACCGATTAGCGAGCATCCACCACATAGAGCCCAACGCGCACCTGATGCCACGGGCTGCGCTCGGGGGCAACCTGTTGCACGCGGGCCTCAAACACGTCCTCGTGGCCGTAATACATCATCAAGGACAGTGGACCGACCTCGTTTCCCGGAACGTAGCCAAGTTTGGTCTTGCCATAGTAGATCGCAACTGCCTCGGGATCATGGGGATTATCGCGCTCGGCACACAGTGTCAGTTTATCGCCCGCTTTAAGATCGCCTAGGACCAAAGCGCCGTCGGCATATTGAAATCCTGCGATATGAAACGACAGAAGAACACGTGAAGGCTCGTACATAGCAACTCCCCTAACGGCCGGATAAACCAGCGTTTAACCTTACCGAGAAGTCTACGGGCCCGTGCGGACACAAATACATCCTGTCTGCGTCCTTCAATCGTTTGCCTCAACGCTTGCGCGACAGAACGCTTGCAGATAAGATAGAACACGGATGGCACCCGTTGCCGCGGGTCTTGCCAACTCCGATACACGTTTTCATCGTGAGAAGTGGCCGTCTTCGCTTACGCGGGGGCGGCTATTTCATTCGGCCGATAAACAGACCGAGTTCGATAGCCGCAATCAACAACGCCAATAACGAAATAACATCGCTTACGTTCATACCAAATCCCTTCTAAAGGGAGTTGGCCCATCCGTGCTCCATAACAGTAGTCTAACGCAAAATGCAGGTAATAGGAACACTTGTTCGTATTACCTGCGCCCTTTTCTAATGCACAAACATGCGCACGAATTTGTGCTTCCAGCTTGCGTAGGGCGCATACCGAAACGGCACGTCCAGCCAAGTTGCCTTGTTCACGATACTCTTCTTGTGGCTAAACGTATCGAAGCTCTCGCGTCCATGGTACTGCCCCATACCGCTCGCGCCCATGCCGCCAAAGCCCATATGGCTCGTAGCCAAGTGCATGATCGTGTCGTTGACACAGCCACCGCCAAAGGGCACGTAACGCACGAAGCGCTGCTGAACTGCGCGATCCTGACTAAAGATATACAGGGCCAGCGGCGTCGGACGATCCGTAATAAACGCTTCGGCCTCGTCTAGGCTCTCAAACGTCAGCACCGGCAAGATGGGACCGAAGATCTCCTCCTGCATCACGGCGTCATCGGGGGTCACGCCGTCCAAAATCGTCGGCTCGATCTTCAGCGAAGTCTCCCGCGCGGTGCCTCCAAGCACGACCTTATCGGGATCGATCAGCCCGCGCACGCGCGCAAAATGCTTGGCGTTGACGATATGCCCGTAATCCTCGTTATCGAGCGGATGCTCGCCAAACATACGGCGGACCTCTTCCTTGATGAGGCCCAGCAGCTCGTCGTGCACGCGCGTATCGACCAGCAGGTAGTCGGGCGCCACGCAGGTCTGCCCCACGTTGAGCCATTTACCAAAGGCGATACGCCGTGCCGCAACCTTCAAGTTTGCCGTTGCATCCACGATGCAGGGGCTCTTTCCGCCCAGCTCGAGCGTCACGGGCGTAAGGTTTTTACTTGCGTGCTCCATGACGAGTTTGCCGACTGGAACGCTACCGGTAAAGAAGATCTTGTCCCAGCACTCATCGAGCAGCGCTTCGTTTTCGGCGCGCCCGCCCTCGACGACCGTCACCAGGCACGGATCAAATGCCTCTTCACAGATTTGCTTGAGCACCGCGCTCGATGCCGGAGCATAGGCACTCGGCTTGATGATCACGGTATTGCCTGCGGCAAGGGCGCCGGCGAGCGGCTCGAGTGTTAGCAAAAACGGGTAGTTCCACGGAGCCATAATGAGCGTGACGCCATAGGGCACGGCTTGCGTTTTGCACACGCTCACGGCGTTAGCGAGATCGCACGGACGCAGGCGCGGACGACTCCACCGAGCCACGTGAGCGATCTGATGTCGAATCTCGGAAAGCGACGTACCAATCTCGCACATATAGGCCTCGTCATGCGACTTCCCCAAATCGGTCTTGAGCGCATGGGCGATATCGGCCTCGTGGGCCCGCACCGCATCGCGTAAACTCACGAGCGCGCGACGTCGAGCATCGACATCAAACGTGGCGTGCGTCTTAAAGTAGGCGCGCTGATCGCCGACGATGCGCGCAATTTCCTCGGTGTTCATGGACCCTCCTAATTCTCGTCCTCAAACATACCACCTGCAACGACTTCGTACATATGCTCGAGCTCCAAGCGGTCCATTAGAAGCGGAACGGGGTATAGCGGATTGGCCTCGGCATCGGCATGGGCCGCCATTTGCGGAATATCGGAGCGGCGAATACCCGAGACATATTTGGGGATTCCCAGGGCCTCGTTCATGCGGTCGACCCAATCGATAAAGGCCTCGGCCGCAAGACTATCCTGCGCGGTAGCCGGCGCAATGCCCGCCATGTGAGCAAGATCGGCAAGCTTGGGGGCGGCGGCGTCACCATAAGCGCGAAGCATGTGCGGCAGGATGATCGCGTTGGCCAAACCGTGCGGAATTCCGTATCGGCCGCCCAAACTGTGCGCGATGGCATGCACATATCCGACATAGGAGCGGGTAAACGCAACGCCCGCCTTATACGCCGCCAAAAGCATATTGCGACGAGCGCACATGTCGTCACCATGCTCATAGGCCTCGAGCAAATTGTCGTGGATAAGCTGCACCGCCTGTCGCGCCATCTTACGCGTATAGGGCGTGGTGCTTCGCCCGATAAAGGCCTCAACGGCATGCGTCAGGGCGTCCATGCCCGTCTGCCCCGTAATGGAAGCGGGCAAGCCGCACGTAAACTCGGGGTCGTGGACTGCAAAACGCGGGATGAGCACAAAGTCGTTAATGGGGTATTTGTAGTGCGTCCCGTCATCGGTAATTACCGCCGCAAGCGTGACTTCGCTTCCCGTACCGGCGGTAGTGGGAACGGCGATGAGCAGCGGCAGGCGACGATGAATCCGCAGCAGGCCGCGCATCTTGTTGATGGGCTTGTTTGGCTGCGCAATGCGTGCGCCCACGCCCTTGGCACAGTCCATGGCCGAGCCACCGCCAAAGCCGATAATGGCCTGGCAGGCGCTCTCTCGATACAGGGACGCCGCTTCTTCCACGTTTGAAACCGTGGGGTTTGCACGCGTTTCGGCATAGACCGTAATGCCAATCCCCCTGGATGCGAGCGCCGTCTCGAGCGGTGCCGTGAGCCCCAGACGGGTAATGCCGGGATCCGTCACGATAAGGACCTTCTGGATCGAGCGCTTTTGAAGCACCGCGGGCACATCCTCGGCATGCTCTAAAATGCGCGGCTCGGTATAGGGCAGGATCGGCAATGCAATGCGAAAAACCGTCTGATATGTTCGGCACCAGGCACGACGGGCTAGATGCATAAAGGAAACTCCTTCATTTGTTGATAGGTCAACATTTGCTCGCCCGATTGTACTCAGCGGCGGTCAAAGACGGCCTGCCAATCGTTAATCAATCAACATCTTCATATCTCAAAATTGTTTTATTAAAAATCATTCCTAATAGGCTTCACATTTGGTTGCATTTATGGATAATAGAACTCGTCAAGACGCACGTCCGGAGAGGGCCCTTACGGGACCGGACGAGCGCGCAATCGCCATCGATCGAAAGGATCGAATCATGAAGTTTGTTTGCCCCGTTTGCGGTTATGTGGAAGAGTTCGACGGCGACCAGCTGCCCGAGGATTTTAAGTGCCCCCAGTGCGGCGTTCCCGGTTCTCGTTTCCTGAAGCAGGAGGAGGGCCAGCTCGAGTGGGCCGCCGAGCACGTCGTGGGCGTCGCCAAGATGGAGGGTGTCTCTGAGGACATCGTTGCCGACCTGCGCGCCAACTTTGAGGGCGAGTGCTCCGAGGTCGGTATGTACCTGGCCATGGCTCGCGTCGCTCATCGCGAGGGCTATCCCGAGATCGGCCTGTACTGGGAAAAGGCTGCCCACGAGGAGGCCGAGCACGCCGCCAAGTTCGCCGAGCTGCTGGGCGAGGTGCTGACCGACTCCACCAAGAAGAACCTCGAGATGCGCGTTGAGGCCGAGAACGGCGCCACCGCCGGCAAGACCGATCTTGCCAAGCGTGCCAAGGCCGCCGGCCTCGATGCCATCCACGACACCGTGCACGAGATGGCTCGCGACGAGGCCCGCCACGGCAAGGCTTTCGCCGGCCTGCTCAAGCGCTACTTTGGCTAAGCCAACCGCCTGAGACATAACCTCAAGCTCGATGAGGCCCGGACCGTATTGGTTCGGGCCTTTTTCGTGCCTCACGAACTTGTTAACGCCCTGAAATAGGACCGCCTTCGGCATAGGCTTCTCGTCAAAAACTAAGTGAGTAGACTTTTTGGAACTTGCCGAGCACACCACCCATATTGCTTTATAAAGCCGCAGGTAAATGACTTGTTGCAAAACGGCCTGGTCGCCAAAGTGCCAAAAGTCTACTCACTTAGAACCGCAGCCGTCCACGATTGAGCCGTTTTGTGTCTAACGGGCATCTTCCCGTCGATTACTCCCAATTTTGTCCAGTCAACGAATAGTTCAGACCGGAGTAATGCCTCAGCCCTTTGCTCATCCGAGCTTTTATCACGATATTCAGCATCGAGCATCCTGCATATGGCCTTAACGATCGCGCGGAATCTATCCTCATCGGATATCTGTCTGTGTGTCAGGAGAAGTACATCGTAGTCCATGGCCTGAAGGGCCGTCATGCGGTCAGCGTCACGCAAGCCATCCCCTGCGCGTCCGTGCGAAGCCTTTCCCTGACATTCAATGGCCACCTGTCGCCTACCGTCCGGCGAAGAAAGAAGTAGGTCGATATATACACGGGACTTTCCCACAATCGCTCGAGCACTTGTGTTTAGCATCACTTCAACATTAAGCTCTATGCCGCAAAAACCTTCGCCTCCCAGGGCTCGCGGCAGTCCAAGCAACAAATACGCCTCGACCTCAAAAGGCGACGCGGCACCCAATGGAACGAGTTGCGATACCGCCATAAATCTATTGCCGCAACGCATCCCGCAAACATCTGAACAAAAACGGTCAAGGTCTCCGCCCAAAACCAAAGCGTCTCGACGCCATAAATTTGAGGCGATGCCGTCCTCGGACGGGCAGCGCACCCAACCGAACGTTGTCGAAATCGCGCCCGAATCAATTGCACGCGAAAGCTCCGCCTCAAGTGCCGCCGGCAGGGCACACACCGCAAACAAGCCACACATCTCCGCCAATACCAAAAGAAGCTGAAGATCCGTCAGATGCCGCGACATGATGAATGTCGTCAGTAGAGGAGATGTAACCAAAAACCCATGCTCCGTTTCCAGCACGGATTCCCTGGGGAGCTCACCAAGAAACAGCCGCTGCCTAATGCTGGCAGGACAAGTCCGTTTGTTTCTCGTCCGAACCAATGTATACAACGGAAAACCGAGCGCGACCGCAGCCGTCGGGTTGCGGGCGAGATCATATCGCTGCCGGTCTTCTTCCGGTCGTGGAAGCGGCGGACACAAAGCGCGGACTTGAGGAGGCAAACGCCAGTACCTAAAAGCCGATATGTCACAAAGTAGATCCTTCATAGGCACAGGAAAACACGAATTTCAACCCAGTCAGTCACGCATTGGCGCGAACGCACCAAAAATGGCGCCGAACGGACTGCAAAGTTTTCAACAGCCCTCCCCAACTGGCCAAAAGCTTGCCAAGAGCTGGACGAAGCCCTGTTGAAAACCCCATTTTTTCTCATGCAGGAGCTTTGCGCAGCAAGTGAGTAGACTTTTTTGAACATCCCGAGCAGGCCGGTCATCCTGCTTTTCAAAACCGCAGGTAGATAGCTTGTTACAAAACTTCCTGGTCGCCAAAGTGCTAAAAGTCTACTCACTTAGGTTGCAGAGTGCCCCCCCATTAGCTGCAATTCCAAGGTAGTTAGCACTTTTGGACTCAGATCGTCATACTGGACAAGAATTTGAGTTGAGTTTTCAGGGACAGATACGCCATCGGCACACCAATAACAGTCACTGATATCGACAAAAGGGATGCTCGAGCGCGCGAGAGCCTGCGCAAAAGAGCTTCCGCCCGTTCCACGCTCCGCAACCACGGTACAGTAAAGGCCCGCATCTGCCTGCTCGATCGAGACCTCCCCTGCCGGAAACACTTTCCGCACAAGCGCCATCAGGCCATCACGCGCCTCACGAGCACGAACGCGCACGCGGTTCACATGACGCTCGTAATCACCCGATTCCAGCAAGCGAGCCAATGCAACTTGATCTATGGAGCTAACCGACGAGGCGTAAAAACCAAGGTCGCGCCTAAACCGCTCCATCAGCTCGTCGGGCAACACCATGTACGCTAGGCGCAACGCCGAAGACAGGCTCTTCGAAAACGTGTTGGTGTATATAACCGACTGGGCGGCATCGATCGACGCGAGCGCGGGAATCGGCTTCCCGGCAAGGCGAAACTCACAATCAAAGTCATCTTCGATGAGATACCGACCTGGTCGCTCAGCGGCCCAGCTCAGAAGCGCATAGCGACGCGCAATGCTCGTCACAAGGCCGGTCGGATACTGATGGGACGGCATCAGGTGAAGGACATCGGTCCCGCTTTTCTGCAGAGTGCTCAAGTCCACGCCCTCATCATCCAACGGGATATGTCGAACTTTGCAGCCCATAGCCTGATAGATACGCGTCAGACGCAAATAGCCCGGATCCTCAACCGCATACACCTTGTCCGCGCCAAGCAACTGAACCAACATGGTATCGAGCAGCTGGGCGCCCGCGCCGATAACAATGTTGTTGGGGTCGACATTCATACCCCTTGTCCCGCGCAGATGATGAGCAATCGCGCGTCGTAGCCGAGCGGTGCCCTGTGCCGGTGCGGGTGAGAAGATTTCGCGCTCGTCTTCGGATGCCAGCGTCGCCCGCAGTGCGCTTTGCCAAAGCCGCGCCGCCTCCAAAGTGGAAGGAGAAAGTGCGTCGAATTGCTCGACCCGTCCATCAACATCATGTGCGTTAAGACCCGCAGGAGCGGAATCTCGATCAAACTCTGTCTCAGCCGAAGCCAAAACCGGTGCATCCGGAAGCTCGCAAGCGTAGTAGCCACGACGTGGTATTGAGCAAATATAGCCCTCAGCGAGTAACTGGCTATATGCATTCTCGATGGTAATAACACTGATTCCCAGATGACTGGCAAAGGCGCGCTTAGACGGCAAATGCTCCCCCGCCACAATGCGTCCAGCTACGATATCATCTCGAATTTGCTGGTAAACATACTCATAGAGCGATGCTTCGCCGCGTTTTTCCAAATTGTAGTCAAGCATGAGCCTATCACCTGACCTTATTAAGTCATTCAATCTGGTATTAGTCTGACCTTGTAATTATCTCGAAAACTGAGTATTTTGTCATACCCAGCTCCCCGATAGGATGTTCCGTCAAGCAATGCACATGCCAACCAAGGGAGCAACCATGGCAGAACAGAACAGCAAGGCCGACCGCGTCAAACTCAATCGCGAGCTCGCGCAGATGCTCAAGGGCGGCGTCATCATGGACGTTACCACGCCCGAGCAGGCACGCATCGCCGAGGAGGCAGGCGCCTGCGCCGTCATGGCCCTCGAGCGCATCCCGGCCGACATCCGTGCCGCAGGCGGCGTCTCGCGCATGAGCGACCCCAAGATGATCAAGGGCATCCAGGAGGCCGTCTCCATCCCCGTCATGGCCAAGTGCCGCATCGGTCACATCGTCGAGGCGCAGGTCCTGCAGGCCATCGAGATCGACTACATCGATGAGTCCGAGGTTCTCTCCCCTGCCGATGACGTCTATCACATCGACAAGACCCAGTTTGACGTGCCGTTTGTCTGCGGCGCCCGTGATCTGGGCGAGGCGCTGCGCCGTGTTGCCGAAGGCGCCACGATGATTCGCACCAAGGGTGAGCCGGGTACGGGCGACGTCGTTCAGGC
>USJB01000024.1 GCA_900554905.1 uncultured Collinsella sp.
GCTCGTCGTCACGCGCGGCATCGGGCGCGCTCGCCGCAACGTAGTCGGGCAGCTTGCCAGCCTCCTCCTGCGTCATGATGTTCGTCAGGGTAACGGTGATGTGATAGGAGCACGTGCCGTCGCCGTTCTTCACGCCCTGACCAATCTGAGTGTCGGCGTTCAGATACCAGTCGAGCTTGGAGAAGCTCAGGTTGTTAAAGTAAACGCCGGCAACGGGATCGGCACTCGGATCATCCGGATCGGGCAGCGAAGCGTCAATGCTCGTCTCTTTGATGGCATTCTGCTCATCATCGTTTCTCATCCACGCGATCAGGCGGCCCTCTTCGGCACCGCGCTCAACGGCGCTGACAAGCTTCGTAACATCGACATCGCCGATACCGCCAAGGACCTTGTCGAAGGCAGCGCTGGCGACGGATGCAAAGATGCCGTCCGACTCCTCGACCGGATAGTTCCAGTACACATCGTGCATGAGGACCTTTGCGGCGTTGGTGCCGTCGACAACCGTTCCGTCGGGCAGTGACACGTTACCGACCAGGCCCAGCAGATACTGCAGGAACACCGGGTCGATACCGATGACGCCATCAACGTCCTGTCCATACTGGGACTTCCACAGCGCGGCGACACGCTGCGAGTTGCGGGGCCAATCAGGCGAATAGGTATTGCCCGAGTTGTACAGGTTGCTGTGGTTGCCGAACAGCGCCTCATCCTCTTCGTCGACGCTCTCGACCGCCTCATCCTCGCTGAGTCCAATGCGGGGAACAAACTCGCCAATCGACATCTGACCGTCGGTGACCGAAATCAGGCCCTGCGAACCGCCAAAGCCGCCGCAGGCACGAATCTCGACGTTGTTCATGGCGTACATAAGGTAGTTGCGCGTCTGGCCGTTGGCGCCGAGCATCTGGGGAAGGACGGGGGCGACCTTCTCCGCCGCGTCAACCGCGCCGTTGAGGGTGGCAAAGCCGTCCTTGGCCTTATCGACCAGCTCGGTCACCTGGGAAATATGAGTATCGCCAATGCCCTGGACCTTCTCGTTGGCGCTCTTGAACACCTTCGAGCTGCTGGAAAGCGAATCGGCGACCGCCTGCAGCGCGGACACGTTAATCATGCCGTCCTGGAACAGCTTGCCGGGCGTAGCCTGCGAAAGGTTATCGGCCATGGGAACCAGCGCATTGCTCGAGACATCGGACAGGGCGTCAATCATGGTGCGGGCCGCATTGATATCGCTGCCATACACCGGGATAAACGAAGCCGCCGTCCACAGCGGGCTCGAGGTCTCCGCCTTCATGCTGTTACAGAGCTCATCGATCTTCTTCGCGTCGTCAGGCAGCGTCGAAAAATCGCCCGACGTGACCTTGTCCTTAAGGCCACCGACGATCTCGACAGCCTCCTTCGCTTCGCTCTTTACGGTCTTTGCCGAGTTAAGCAGCATAAAGCCGCTTGCGCCAAGCGCAACGAGAAGCACCGCGACTACAGCGGCGATAATGGCGCCGGTGTGACGCTTTTTGCGCTCGCCCTTGCGATGGCGATGACGGACCAGACCGTCAGAGGTCGAACTCGACGAAGCATCGCTACCGTAGTTCAAGCCAAAATCGTAATAATCTTCCTTGGAACCCGAGCCCGCAAACTCGGCACCGCTATCATCCAGGCGGGCGAACGTGCCAGTCTCGGAGGCGCCGGTGTAGATCGTGCCAAGGTTACCCGTAAGCCCCGCGCCACCGGCAGAGGGAGTATTGTTGTCGGCCTTGCCGGCATTAACGTTGCCGGCGCCATTCGCGGCGTTGGCAGCACCTGCGTTGTTCGCAGGTGCCGAAGGAGCCCCGCTCGGCTGCGACGCAGAGGTTGCACCGCCCGCAAAGACATTTCCTCTTGCACGGCCGGTCTTTTTTGCCTTTTGAGACTGCTCGTACAGAGCGGTAAACATCGCCGTCTCGCCCGGGGACACGCGCTTACCGGAGCCGCCCTGTCCAGCGTCGCCCGGCGTGCCGGCCTTACCAGCCCCGTTCGGACGCGGCGGAACTGCAGGGCGGCCGCTATCGCTGCCCTTAAAGTGATTACCAGCCATAAAGAAATCCTCGCAATTGAGTCGCAATGAAAAAGTCCATAACGTTACTAGTTTATGGCATTTTGAGCATCGACAGCTAAACTCCAGACACGGACATCAATTGGCGAAAATGCGGCACAACACCTTTTCCGTCTTGGCAGCGGCGCTAGCTACACCGTGAGGAACATCATCACGATGATCATGACAAAGCCGATAAGGTCGGTCGGCAAAAACACCGTCCCCAGCATAACGGCGCTGGTGATGGTCGCCGAAACCGGCTCCACAGTTCCGATGAGGCTCGCGCGCACCGAGCCGATGTCCTTAACGCCCTGCATATAGAGCATGTAAGCAAAAAACGAGCCGATAACCACGAACACCGCGAGCGCCTCGATGCCGGCAGCGTCGAGCGCCGGCATATGCGCCCAGGGCGCCCGCCGTGAGCATTGCCGAGCCCGTGACGATGGGGCTGCCGTATTCGGGCAGGATCTTGGCGGGAATCACCGCCATACACGCGGCGCTGACCGCACACATAAGACCTGCTGCCAGGCCAAGCGGCGAGATATTCAGGCTGGTGGGGTCGCCGCCGGTGGCGATTAAAAAGGTTCCACCCAGAGCCAGGCCAATGCCGATGACTTCGCGAGTACGCGGCATACGGCGATCGGTCACGCAGGCGTAGCCCATGATGATAACGAGCTGCAGGCACTGGAGCACCGTCGCGGTTCCGGCGTTCGTCAGGCGCACGGCCGAAAGATAGCAAAACTGGTTGAACAGCAAGCCAAAGGCGGTAAAGAGCAGCAGCTGCTTGCGATCAGCGGGCGTCGTCCAAAGCTTGACCAGGCGTGCGCGGTCGCGCGTGACAACCACAGCCATAAAGAGCAGGCCGGCGAGAATCTGACGCACGCTCATAAGCCACAGCGTATCGACATGGTAGGTATCGAACAAAAAACTCGCGCTGGTGCCCGAGAAGCCCCAAAACGAACCGCCCACCAGCGTAGCCAAGACGCCCGTGATCATCTTGCGCGTCGAAGCGCTGTTCAGGCGGTCGCGCCATGCGCGACGGGTGTTGCGGCTGAGCTCGTCGGTGCCCTCGGGCACATCAATGTTCGATATATCGGTCATCGGCACCGAAGCCCCTGCGCCTTCGACCTGCTCGACACACTCTTTGCTCATTCCACTCCCCCGAAACAGCCTGGAAACAATTCGGCTTACCTTACCACGGCGAAGGCACCAGCTGGAGGCTTGTCCGCTTATCGGTAGGACAATTCCGCAGGCGTCTTTCCATAGCTCGATACCGCAATGGCCTTGCATTATGCGACAGCCAAATCGCGGCAGCAGGCTCTTTTGAAATGGATGCGACAAAGCCCCCGAATTCCACAATGTAAGCGATTTTTAAAAATGTTCTTGCCACCGAGTTCAGGCTCCGTTATATTATCCCTTGCGCGCTTGCGCACCCTTGATCGGGCGTTTAGCTCAGGGGGAGAGCGCTTCCCTGACACGGAAGAGGTCAGAAGTTCAAATCTTCTAACGCCCACCAAATGTTCGCAGCCCAGAGGCTATGTCCTCTGGGCTGTTTTGTTTTATGTCGCCAAATCCGCCGGCAGTTCCAACCGCCCAACTAGCCAAAAGCCGACCATCTACTTGCCGATCTATCCATCGACATAACCAATCAGTCCGCACCGCAACTTCTCAGCAAAACGCCGCGATGTCTGCGCCCTGCGGTATCCTTGAGCCACTTACACCTGCAGCACCAAGGAGCCACCATGCGCACCGAGCTCGATGTCCCCTTTTCGCACAAAGAAGAAGCCAAGGCGCTGGGCGCCAAATGGGACCGGACCAAGAAGGTCTGGTATGTACCCAGCGGCGTCAACCCCGAGCCCTTTGCCGAGTGGCTGCCCGGTGTTGACCGATCCGACCCCTCAGCGCCGTATATATATCTAGTACTGGGCAAGCGCGAGTGCTGGAAGTGTCACAAAGAGACCTCGGTCGCGGCCTTCGGCATTCCCTATCGAACCGATAACGACGAGAGCATCGCCATCGCGCACGCGCCTAACGAAGCCGGGCACATTGCCATCGACACGGCCAACGCCAACGCACTCGCCATCGTGCCCGCTCTTGGCTGCGTGCCGGGCGAGATCCGCGACTACCTTCATAAGCGCTGCGGCTACAAGCCCGTAGGCGCGCGAGCCTCCAAAGCCCCGTCGCTCGGCAACACGTGCACCAGTTGCGACGCGCTGCAAGGCAGCCGCTATCTGTTCGAGGAGCCCTCGTCCCCGTTTGCCCTCACTGCCATCAACAAGCTGCCGGCACTGGAGTTTGTGCGCGTCGAAGTTGCCGGCGTCTTTGGCATCCCGGCCACGCGCACCGACTTTGACCAGGTGCTCTTTACCTGGGCACGCGACCATCACGCCAAGTTCCACAGGCAACTCGGTGAGGGGATTTATTTGTAGAGGCAAAAGACACTCACAGCCAACTCCTCCGCATCACCTATCCCTCGTCGCCGGCGTCGTACACGATATCGAGGCCACAAACAGGGCATTTCTCCGGATACACCGGCATATGAACGCCCGTACGTTTCCTCACTTCGTCGCTGAACCTGTCACGTGCATCGATGAACCGAATGTCGAGACACGGTATTTGCGAGCCACAGCAAGGACAGGCGACAGCAAATGACCCGCAATCAACTTCTACGCCCGGAAACATATTGTTGTCGATAAGGGCACGCGGCAGTTTTCCGTACTTCCCCATCGCAATATCGCCTCGCCAGCTCATACACGCTCCCCTCTCGCTATACAAATCAGGAAGAGCATGCACCGGCGGGCGGGCGCGAGATTGCATCGCCACGCGATCCGATCAAACAACACGATCGTCAAAGAATGCCAAAGCCAAATACGCTAATACGGCAGAAGCCCCGCCTTTTCACGCTTCTTTTCCGAGCGATCGAACTCAATGCGATGGGCCTCAAGAAACACCGTATCGGGTCGCCACTGACGCTCATTCGGCTGCCTTAGCGTCGCACCCGCAAAGGAAGCGTAGTCGGTCTTATCCAGCAGGTACGATCCGCACAGCCGATATTCGCCGCAAACAGGCTCAAACGAAATCAGGTGAGCATCAAATAGGGAATGAAGATCGCGCCGAAGCAGAATACCGTTGCTGGCAACCTGCGATTTGGGTCCCGAGTAATTCTCGATATGCGCAGCCTCCAGAGCTTCGCTGACGCCGCAGTCCGACACCGCGCAACGGCCGTCATAGGCGGCAACGAGCTGCTTGCGGAACCATTGCTGCCCCAATCGCTCGCGCCTTAACGCATAGCGGACCTTTTCGTCGTCGGTCACACCCTGTCCGGCAAACTCAATATCGACGGGTATGTGCTTCAGATAACTCATGTCGGGCGCAAAACGAGGGTCCGGTCCGCCTTTATGAACAGGACCGTGCAGAACAAACCATCCGTTTTCGGGCTCGAACCGCTCAACAAACGCAAGGCCGAGCACCTTATAGCCCACCTCGGTTGCAAATATGACTCCGACTGGGACGCCACATTCCATGCAGTTGAGCATTTTACGGTTGTAATTCTGGTCTCGAGAACCAACGGCGCCTGGCGCTTGGACCGAATACTTAATGACCCACGTACCGTCATCCAAATAGAGCGGAGGCACATCGGTGTAGAAGCTCTTTTTAGAGTTATGGACCGAAAGCGCAAAGATCTTATTGGGATCTTGCTTCACCCGATCCTGGCCCGGCCAGAAGATCCCTGAATCCCGCGTTACGGGAAAGAAGTCCGAGCCAATTCTCAAACGGTACTGATACTGAGGGCTATCTTCCTTGGTGTGGTGCGGAAGGCTGGTCCAAACGCCGCCGCGCTGCTCCTCACCCAGAAACCACTCCCATGCCTCAACGTATTCGGAAGGCACGAGACTGCAGGCGCGGTCATAGCTTGGTCCATCCATCAACGGAACAGCAAGGTCAATGTCGTTCATCGCCAGCACCTACAACCATACGAACGCGAGTCATGCCCCTCAATAATATGGCCGAGAGTCAATTATTACGAGATCTCATTCCGCGATCGGCACATCGTTGATGCTCTCGGTTTGCCGCTGGCGTGCTTGTACCCCGCTACCCCACTCCTCTGTATACTGATGTAGCACGTGTTTCATCCGGGCTTGTTGGACCGGATTGTTCATGGGAGGGTCTTATGGCTGCTTCGAATCCGCCTAAGGGGAGCGTTTCTTCTTCGTCCATCAAGCCGGTTACGCGCAAGGCCGTGCGTTGCCAGCGCGAGGTCGCTTGGCTTGTCACGCAGGCGGCGGGCAGGCTCGTGGCGACCACTCAGGACGTCAACGCGCCTACGCCGAGCTTTGTGCTGGCAGCGGCGCTGGATTTTGTGCGCCAATTGGAGCTTGCCGCACAGGATGCCAGCGGCCACCTCGACTACCAGAATGTTATGGCGCCCGACCTGCAAACGTTCTGCCACATGGCCAAGTTGCCCGCCGCGCCCAATGCGCTTTCGGACGCAGGCTACATGTTTACGCTTTCGGGCGCGGACCTTATCCGCGACATCTATACATACTGCAGCGAGCTCGCCGAGCGCCATGTCTTTGACGCGGCTGAAGTCAAACCGGGATATGTCATCAAGCTGGTTCTTAGGCTGTTCTTGATGGACGGGTTCGGGGCCATGCCGGCGTAAGCCGAGTCTTTAGCATCACCGTCAACTGGGCAACAACCGCTTAACCTTAGTGGGCGCCAATCGAGGGTCGATTATTGGGTCGCCTCGTCCGCTAACGCATTTATTCCACGCGCTCCAACAGTCGATACTTGCGGTTGCGGCTCGTCGCCGGCGCCGTGGGCTCAAGCTCGCCTTGAGCAATGAGCGCGTTGACGCGCGACCTAACCTGGGAAATTGTAAGCCCCGTGCGTTCTGCCAGCTCACGCGTCCCCAGCTCGCCGTAGTGTTTGAGTGCCGTCACAATTAAGCCCCCGCCATGATCGACCGGCTCGATCTTTGAACGGTAAAGTACGACCTTAAACCGGTCGAAACCCGGGCAAAACAACGGCTCGGCCAGACCTTGCGCACGCATGGCATCGAGCATCATTGGAATGCCCGACCCGTTGCCTTCGGCAGGAGAGCCCGCGCCGTCGGGCAATGGGACAAGCGACATGAGCTTCACAAGCGTCGCATTGCGACATCGGGAGTTGCCGTCAAACAGGTTCTCGCGAGTCTTTCCTCCGTATAGGCCGCCGGGGTTCGTCACCTCGATACGGTCATCAAAAACGTCAACAGCGATCGATTGCCCACAGAACCGATCTCCGTATTCTCGGTGGATTACGGCGTTGGCGATTGCCTCGCGTAGGACTTCCTCGGGAATCTCCAGCGAGTCGACACGCGAGACGCCTTTGATCATCGAGGCTCGTCGCAAATTCTTGGCGATTGCCGCGACGGCATCCGAGATCATTTCGCCCAACGTTCCCTCGCAGATCGTACGGTCCATGAACCTCAACGACCCCGCAGCGCCCTTCTGCGTTCCGGCATAGACCGCCACATCGATAAAGAGCTTGGGATAGAACTGCTGAGGATAGGCACCCGCGGCCAGGAGCCCGGCCTTAGTAACATTGCCCTGCGAGTCGAGGAAATTCAGGCGCTCCAGCTTCGTTTTCTTGTCCGGCGCGCCGCGCATTGCACGAGGTGTCAGCGAGAAAGCACGCTCTATCGTGCGGTCGACCAGGGCCTCGTCAAGATCGCCTGCGACCGCGCCGGGTACTGCATCGCGATCACTGGGGCTCGTCCGTTCATACGATGACAAGGACAGGACCTCGGTCGACGAGAGCGGAACATCTTTGTCATCGATGCGTTTGTAGCTGCCGCCTTGAGCGCCCCGCTCTATGACATAACACGGCTTGCTCGACGGGTCGAGTTCCTCAATCGTGATGACCAGAACCACGGTGCCCTGGAGCTCCACGCGTTCAATGGTGTATTTGGGCGGATTGGCCAGTTTTCCGCGACCGCCGGCATCACCCATGCCCGCTACGAATTGGTTGAGCACCTTCTCTGTCTCAAAGTTCTCAACCGGGACAAAGCCCGCGCGCTCGCTCACGCCGAGCACGATAATTCCGCCAGCGGTATTCGCGAATGCACTAACCGTTTCCCATACGTCGCGGGAAAGCGTCGTGGCGCTCTCCTTGACCTCGACGTTAAGATCGTCCGAGCCCATGCGCTTTAAAGACTCGAGCAGACCGGTCAGCTCGTTTTCGTTCATCTGCACGTCCTTTCGCTCGGCCCGGCGGAGAATGCCGCGAATAGATTTCCTTCGTCTCTCAGTTATCTCTCGTAATTATCTCTCATCTTTCTGCTATCTCTCATATTAGAGATAAGTGAGAGATGAAAGAAAAGATGTCTGCCATCTGTTTCATTTAAACATGTTTTTGCTGGTAAAACAATCAGTATTGAGACAATACCATGATTGCCTGTCTCTTTGCTGATCAGTTATCTCTCGTAATTATCTCTCGTCTTTGTGCCATCTCTCGTATTAGTGACAAATGAGAGATGAGAGATACGTGAGTGATGGACGAGCGTGGATTATTGGACGGTCGAAAAATCCCTCAAACAAAAAACGGGGCCGGCCTTACGCCGAGCCCCGTTTTCAAACGGTCAGTTAGTTATCCAACGCGCGAGCATAGCAGTCAACATTACGCCGCCGCGAACACTCCCAAGCCCGTTCCGATGATGCAGATCGCAAAGATGCCCAAGATGATCCAAATGGTCTTGACGCCCTTTTTGTACAGGGCGACGCAGGCAAAGGTTGCCAGCAAGGGCAGCAGGCCGGGGAAGATCGAATCGAACAGATCCTGCAGGACAATCTCCGAACCACCCACGTCAAAGGTCAAAGCAGTGGACAGTGAGACCTGTGCCGCAATCATGGCGCCGATAACGGTCATTCCGAGGACACCGGCAGCATGCGTCATGCGAGACATAAGGTTGTTCTCTTCGGACTGCTGCAGGAACTTGGTTCCCAGGTCGTAACCCAGATGGGCTGCGACGATACGCGTTGCAAAGTTAATAACGGAGTAGATAAGCGCGTACACGATGGGGCCGAGCGGGTTGCCCGTCGAAGCGATGCCGATACCAATGCCGGCGGCGACCACGCGGAACGTACCCCAGTAGAACGAATCGCCGATGCCGGAAAGCGGTCCCATGAGGCCGACCTTCATGGCGTTAATCGAGGACGTGTCGAAGTTCTTATCGGCAGCCGCCTGCTCTTCCATCGAAACCGTTAGGCCGGCTACAAACGGAAGCACATGAGGCGTGATGTTAAAGAACTCGGTATGGCGATCGAGCGCCGCATAGTAATCGTCGTCGTTGGGATAGATCTTTCGCAGGGGCTTCTGAATGGTGTACATGAAGCCCATTGCCATCATCTTGTCGTACGACTGCGAGCACTGGCTCGTAAACTGGCGAAGGAACATGCTCCGATACATATCGGGGCTCATAATCGCGTCCTTCTTGGCCTCTTTGAGGTCGGTGTTCTGGGTAGCCATTAGAAGTCCTCCTCTTCATCTGCAGCAACCGCCTGCGAATCGGACGAGCCCGAGCCCTCGCGGAAGGCCAGGAGCAGCGCGACGCAAATGGCAGCTGCGGCGACGCCGATAACGTCCATCTTGAGGTAGATGACCATAATGAATCCCAGGAACAGCCAGGGAAGAAGCTTGTTATCGCCCATGGTCCTGATAAGAAGTGCGAAGCCGATGCAGACCATGACGCCGGATGCAACGTTGAGGCCGTCCATCACAAACTGCGGAATCGCATTGAGCGCATTGTTGATGAGGTCGGCACCAAAGAACAGCGAGCCAAACACCAGCAGTGCAGACGGAATGCCAATCGACAGCGGCACGATGGTCAGATGGTACAGATTTGCCTTGGCAAGATTGCGATTTGCCAGAGCGGTCTCAATCTTCTTGCAGGCAAAGGCGCCCGGAACGGCGTAGCAGAAGTTGCGCCACACCTGAAGGAAGACGGAGACGGGAAGGGCGAGCGCGACGGCAGTTGCCGTGCCCGTACCCGTAATGACGGCAAACGCGCAGCCAAGCACGCCGGAGGCATAGACCTCGGGAGGAACCGCCGCGCCGACCATGATGGCGCCCATGAACATGGACTCCAAAGCAGCGCCGACGATAACTCCCTGCTGGACATCGCCAAGGATCAAGCCGACAAACAGGCTCGTAAACAGCGGACGACCAAGCATCGTAATGCCAAATAATTGCTCGTCCATGGACGCAATAAATGCGACCA
Organism: uncultured Collinsella sp.; assembly: GCA_900554905.1. Classification (GTDB taxonomy): domain Bacteria; phylum Actinomycetota; class Coriobacteriia; order Coriobacteriales; family Coriobacteriaceae; genus Collinsella. The sequence continues at coordinate 10,320 of USJB01000024.1, forward strand.
GTGCAACTAGAAGATACTGGACAACCATTTCGATCAACCCCAGAAACAGGTCTGCAGGCGAGGCATTCTGCGCAGCTCGCCTGCAGACAACCGCAGCAATTTGAGAGGATTAGTAGTTCATCTGGTGATAGTAACGACGCGTGG
>USJB01000025.1 GCA_900554905.1 uncultured Collinsella sp.
CGGCGCTGCCGCCGTCGACGAACGAGCTTGCGGCTGCTGCCGCGTGGGCAGGCGAGCAGTTCAGGGCTTACTTTGAGGGCCTGCCTGTCGACTTTGAGCGCGCCGAGCGCCTCGTCGCGGTGGGCGGTACCGTTACCACGCTCGTGGCGCTGGTCCACGAACTGGAGCCGTACGACTCGAACTTTGTGCACCTGCGCGAGCTTTCGATGGAGCAGATTTCGGCCGCTATCGAGCGCATGTCTGCGTTGGATGTTGCAGACATTGCCGCGTTGCCGGGCGTGCAGCCCAAGCGCGCGGGCGTGATTCTGGCCGGCGCCGTGGTGATCCGTGAGCTCATGCGTGCCGGCGGCTACAAGACGCTCACCGTAAGCGAGAACAGCCTACTCGCTGGCATAGCCGCCACCATCAACGAGGTTCTCGACGGCGCGACTCCCACCATCGCCTGGACCCCCACTCTCAGCACCCTCTAAATAATTTGCGGTGAAATACGGACTAAAATCGCCCTTTCGGGCGCCAAACAGTCCCTATTCCACCGCAACTCAACAGCCGGCACCTGGGGACAGTCCTTGCGGGGCGTCCCCACAGCGCCTATGCCAGCTTGTCGATTTGCCCAATCTCCCAAAGCGGAATATTGACGAGCATGCCCTCGTCTCTATATGCCGCCAGGGAGCTCCTCACGCAACGCTCGAGCTTGAATTTTTCGCAGGCTATTTTCAGGCTCTTCGCTTTAAGGTTCTCTGCCGCCTTGACCTCAAGCGGAAGCACGGTTCCCGCATGGTCGATGGCAAAGTCGGTTTCGGCATTGCCAGAGGTAGAGGACCAATACGCGGGAGTTTTGTCCTGGAGCAAAAGCTCCTGCGCGACGTATTGTTCGGTCAGCGAACCTTTGAACTCGGTAAAAACAGCGGATCCGTTAAGAACGATGGCCGGAGAGAGACCGGAGAGCGCTCCGAGGATGCCGGTGTCGATGCAGAACAGTTTGAAGCCCGAGAGGTCTTCGTAGCTCGAGAGCGGCGCCTTTAGAGCGGAAACACGTGGCACCTTATGAACGATTCCGTAGTCCGTGAGCCACTGGAGGCTTTCCTCGAAATCGCGTGCGCGCGCTCCGGGGCGAAGGGCGCCATAGACAAACTTCTTGTTCTCTTTGGCAAGCTGGCCGGGAAGGGATTTCCAAACCAACCTCATGCGCTCGATGATGCGGGCGGGTGCATGTTTGCCAAAATCGGATTCGTAAGCCTCGATGATTTGCTGCTGAAGCCTTCGGGCTTCGATGAAGTCGCGTGTCTCGGCGAAAGCGGAGACAACTTCGGGCATACCGCCGACAACAAGGTATTCCTTGAGCAAGTGTTCGAGCTTTTCGGTAACGTTTGCTAGAAGGTTCATGTCTGCGGCAAGGACGGCGTCGGCGAGCGGGTTGCCGTCGACGGCACGAACGAACTCGGCAAACCCCATGGGACGCATGGTGAGCTGGTCGATTTTGCCGACGGGAAATGACTCGTTTTCGCGTCGGAGCGCGAGGCCCATATAGGAACCGGCTGCTACGATGTGGTATTCGGGTGCAAGCTCGTTGAAGTACTTGAGCGAGGTGATCCCGCGCGGGGCCTCTTGGATCTCGTCGAAGATGATGAGCGTGTCTGCTGGCGTTACAGTTTGGCCACGTAGGAGTTCTATCTGGGAGATGATGCGCTTGGGGTCGAGGTCCCCATCGAACAGCGAGCGTGTGCTCGGCTCGAGCATAAAGTCAAAACGAATGACGTTTCGATACTGCTGGCTTGCGAATTCGTTAAGAAGCCAAGTCTTTCCTGTCTGGCGGGCTCCCTTAAGCAAGAGAGGTTTGCGATTCGTCCTTGATTTCCAAGCGATAAGTTCACTCATAAGCTGTCGCTGCATATTGCCTCCCAACCCTCTCGGTTAGTATAAGGCCATTTGGGTGTTTCCATCGGAAAATGTGCGAGACAACCACGTTTTTCCATCGGAAAATGTGCGAGACAACCACGTTTTTCCATCGGAAAATGTGGTAGGAAACTCATTGGGTGGGCGGAAAAAGTAGTCAAAAAAGCCCCGTCCCAAATGAGCTGCTCTGCAGTTGACGGCGTCCAAAAGAAACGAGCCCGCATCCCTGGGGAACACGGGCTCGCAAGCAATCATATGGTAGGGGCGGTGGGACTCGAACCCACAATCCTTGCGGCGAGAGATTTTAAGTCTCCTGCGTATGCCAATTCCGCCACGCCCCCGTGAGACTAGAAGTCTAGCACAAGCCGTCCGTTACGCGTTGACGGCCATCGAGTGTTGGCCCGACTTCTCCAGGAACTCTTGGAACTTTGCCTCGTCGCCCTTGTTTTGATACTGCAGGGCCAGCAGGTACTCCAGTCGGCAGCGCTTGACCGGGTCGTCGCCGACATCCTCGAGCATGCGCTCCAGCTCGGGAATGTCGTTGTGGCGCTTGAGGATCATCGTGTCGTACATCAGTTGGCATTCGTGCGCGACTGCCTCGGCCTGACCGCCCTCAAAGCCCTTGATCTCGTGCAACAGCTCTTTGGACTTTTTGCGGTCCTCCTGGCCAACATAGTAGTTAAAGGCCTTAATCACCAGGTCGACGCGCTGCATCTTGGGCAGATTGAGTCCCAGCAGCAAATCGAACATCTCGTCGGCGCGCTTGTGGTCCTCGCGCAGCAGATAGGAGTTCAGGCGCAGGTAGTCGCGGTTGTAGCGTGGGTACAGCATGCTGGTGAGTTTGCCGTCGAGCAAACGATCGAACTCGTCCCACTGCTTGGCGGCCATCAATTGCTGCAGGCGTTTAAACGTGGTGCGTTTTTTGACGCTAAAGAACACCGACACGGCGATGCAGATGATAACGACGGCGGTCCAGAGGGTGCGGGAATCGGGCATATTAGGGTCCTTAGTCGCTCATAAAGCGAGCGGTATGACAACACGTACTAGATGTATTATACGCAGCGCACAAGCAAACTGGCATAAAAGCTCATCGAGGCCGAGTGCCATCGCTCGCTGCGGTACACTTACCTAAAGTAAACCACGAAGGGAGACATTACCTATGAAGAAGATCGTTTTGGCTTGCGGTGCTGGCGCTGCTACTTCCACGCTCGTTGCCCAGAAGGTCGCTACCCTGCTCGACGCCAACGGTTATGCCGACAAGTACGAGATCGTGCAGTGCGCCATCTCCGAGGCCAAGGATTACTGCGACGAGGGCGCCGACCTGCTGATCGCCACCACCGTTGCCCCCGAGGGCCTCACCTGCCCGTACGTGAGTGGCGTGCCCTTCATGACCGGCATGAACCGCGTTGCCGCCGAGAAGGCCGTTCTCGACGTCATGGCTCAGTAGGCGCTGACTGCATGAGTGAGCAGAACGCCAACCCGGTAGAGCTCTTTGGTATGCGCGTTGCCCATGTGGGCATTAACGCCACCGACCCGGCAGACGCCCTGGAGATCGCGGAGCTGTTCTCGACGATGATGGGCCTGCCCGTCATCGAGACCCCGGTTTCGTACTTCAACGATTCGCTGGTCGAGATCATGAAGCAGAACGGTCGTGGCACCAAGGGCCACATTGGCTTTGCCGTCAACGACATCGATGCGGCCGAGAAGTGGTTTGCCGAACGCGGGCTCGAGGTCAACGAGGAGTCGCGCGCGCTGCTGCCCGACGGCGGCACCAAGCTCGTGTACTTTAAGCGCGAGTTCGCCGGTTTCGCCGTGCACCTGTGCCGCGAGTAGCGCACAAGCTGCTATGGCTAACGAAAAAATGGGGTAAGGCGCGTGGCCTTGCCCCATTTTTAATGCCGAGAGGGTGACTGACGGGCTGCCGTAAATCGAAGGTGAATAGCTTTCCGCGAAGTGAACGAGTGAAATCGAACCCCTGGAGCATCGACACTTTGGAGGCACCGTTTCCTGTGGTTTTGTCTGGTTTTTCCTGCGGTTTTGGCGCCAAAAAGTGTGGATGCTTCGGGGGTCCAAAATAGGTCGTTCACTTCGCGGAAAAGCATTCACCTTCGATTCGTGAGAGACGCCCCTACCGCGGCAGGCGAATCGAAAAGCGGCTGCCGACCCCTTCGACCGAGGTCACACCGATGACGCCGCCGTGGCTGTCGACGATCCACTTGGCGATCGCAAGCCCCAGACCCGAACCCTGTGCGCCGGCATCGCGCGCGTTGTCAGCGCGGTAGAACCGTTCAAACGCGTGAGCTGCGGATTCCTGGTTCATGCCGATGCCCTCGTCCTCAACACTTATGTCGATCGCGCCCGTGCCCGTATCGGGAGTTATGGCAAATGTGACAGTCGTTCCCGCGTCCGAATACTTGGCGGCATTCTGCACGATTACGCGCAGAGCCTGCTTCACGAGCGCCACGTCGACGGGCGCGTCGCAGCGCGGGTCGCTGGCAAGCGCAGCGTCAGAAGCCAGCCGATACGTGTGCTCGGTATCGATCATCTGCGATTCTTCGCAAACCTCGCCGACCAGTGCGGCCAGGTTGGTATTCGCGCGCCGCAGCACGGTGCGGCCGGCATCGCCGCGCGCCAAAAACAGCAGCTGTTCCACGAGCTCTTGCATGTGCTCGCTTTCGGCTTTAAGGGACGCGATGGATTCCGCCAGCACGTCCGGGTCGTCCTTACCCCAGCGGTCGAGCATGTTCACGTAGCCCTGAATCACCGCGATGGGCGTGCGCAGCTCGTGACTCGCATCGTTGACAAAGCGCATCTGCTGCAGCTTTGCCTCTTGCATCTGGCGCAGCAGGCGGTTGAGCGCGACCTCGATGCTCGCCAGATCGGCGTCGCCGGTGGTGACGCTCGGCGAGTCGACGCTTGCGCGCTCGATGGCCTGCTCCAGTGTTTCCATTTTGCCGCCGGCGAGTTGCATACGGCCGAGTTCGTCCACGCGCAGGGCCAGATCGTTGAGCGGCGCCATGGTGCGGCGCACGCGGCGGGCGCCGCCGAGCATGTTGAGCACGCTGATGGCCTGCCAACCCACAACGACAAGGTAGAGAGGCCATAGCGTGACGAGGTCCTGCGCGAGGGGGAAGGTCTTGGTGGTATGCGCAAGCTCGACGGTATAGGTAAGCGTTGTAAGATCCCAGCCGCGTGCTGGCGTCAGCGACATGCCGTGAACGGTGGCGCCTGGAATCCATCCTGCGGTAAACGCGCCGTTGGGCAGCGTCTGGTTGTATCCATAGACAAGGATCGCCGCCACAATCACTACTAGCAGCAGGTCGAGCCAAACGTAGCTCATCAGGCGGCGCCACATATAGCTCCAGTTGATGGCGCGGGCGATGGAGGTGACGCGCTTGGCCTCGGCGTTACGCGCGGCAGACATAGCCCACCCCGCGCACGGTCTGGATAATGCGGGCACTGCCGCCGTCCTCGATCTTGGCGCGCAAGTGCGCGATGTGTACGTCGACGTTGTTGGTGTCGCCCACGTATTCGTAGCCCAGCGCCTCGTGCGCGATGCGCTCGCGCGTGAGCACGGTGCCGGCATGTGCCATAAGCAGGGCGAGGACATCGAACTCGCGGGCCGTGAGCGCGATGGGCGAGCCGGCGACCGTGACTTCGCGGCGGTCGGGATCGAGTGCGACCGAGCCCACGGCGAGCGTGGCGGGGGAGGGCACGGCAGAGGTCTTGGCCGAGTCGCCAGTCGGGGGTATCGCAGCGGCACCCGTAGCGCCCTCCCCGGCCCCAACGCCGCCAACGCCCGAAGCCGTCCGCACGGCCTCCGAGCGCTTCAGCGCCACGCGGATCCGTGCGAACAGCTCCTCGATCGCAAATGGCTTGGTCAGGTAATCGTCAGCACCGGCATCGAGCCCGGCCACCTTGTCCATCACGGCATCTCGCGCGGTGACCATAATCACCGGCACATCCTTGTGCTTGCGTACGCGCCGCAGGACCTCCATGCCGTTGAGCTGCGGCAACAGTACATCGAGCAGAATCAGATCGTAGTCGCGTTCCAGCGCCAGGTCAACGGCGGTGCGGCCGTCGGCGGCGTGCTCCACCTGGTAGCCCTCGTGCTCCAGCTCGAGTGTCACAAAGCGGGCGATTTTCTCTTCGTCCTCTACGATCAGGATCCGTGCCATGCGTGCCCCCGTCTGCGATTACTTGTCGTCGTTCAGATTTTGCTTGATGTCGTCCGCGGCGTCGGCGGCGTGATTCATAAGGTTGTTGATGCTGCCGGGCACGTCGCCGTCGCTGTCGATGCGGTAGCGCATACCAAAGAACAGGCCAAGCAGCATCAGCCATATCGTGGCGCCCCAGGCAAACAGCGCGACGATGGGAATCAGGATGGGGATGTTGAGGATGATCGCATCGCGGCGCGTGGCGATAAACTTGGTGTCCAGGCTCAGGCGGAAGAGCTTTTTGAGGTACTCCCACACGCTGTCCATCTTCTTGGAGAAATCGGTCTTTTCGCTCGACTTCTCGTAGGCGGCCTGTGCGGCGACCATCTCGGCCGAGGGCTCATCGGCCGGCGCGGACTCGGTGGCGGCGTGCGCCGACGTGGTCTGCGTCTTGCCCTGCGACTCGAGCCAAATGATGGCGTCCAAAACGTTGCCGTCGGCGGCGTCGAGCGCGGCCTTGGCATCGGTGTAGCTCACGTTGCACTTGGTGCGGATGGTTTCAACTTTTTCGAGGTCGTCCATGACCTGTCCTTTCGTTCGATGGGCGCGACGTCGGGCGATCTGCCCGGGCGCGAGCGTTGCGTTCGGCGGCCTGCGTGGCGCCGCCCCGCCCTTGGTCGAACTCTATAGTGCAGGTTATAGATTAAGCGATTCTTGAGCCAAGATTAACGTTGGATGAGTTTTTGGGTGGCGGTGGGAAAAGTATTAGACCTCGATAGCGGGGGATGTGGTGCCGGTGCAAAACGGCGTCAAAGGTTGGTCGAGCAGGCGGTTTCTCCATTGATGTCCGCACAGCATGTGACACTTACCCTGCCGCCCCGCTCTGCCGCGGCGGCATGCGTCTGAACAACGACCCTCTAAGGAGTTCGATACCGATGAGTGACAACGCAAAGCATCTCGCAAAGAAGTGCGTTAAGGACGCGGGGCCGTGCCTCGCGCTGTGCGTAGCCGGCGCAGCGGTCGCGCTGTTGGCTGTTCTGGGGCCGTTCGACGTGCTCCGAAGTGCCAGCTTTCTGCATGTTTGCATGGCTCTTGCCGGCGCCACGATGACCGGCGGCGTGCTCGATCTGATCTTTTGGGTGTTTGACCCGTTTGGATGGAAGAACGAGGGGTAAGCCCTAAGGGATGGAAGGGCTGGAACGGTTGGCTTAGTGATCGTGCTGAATGCGGGCTAGCGACTTACAGGGAAGTGGTGGTCCGATGACGGTCTATGTGACGGGCGATATTCACGGCGGCCTCGACATGCAAAAGCTGCGTGACTGGGAGCTTGGGGATAGCCTGGCGAGCGACGACTATCTCATCATCGCGGGCGACTTTGGCTTTCCCTGGGACTTTTCTACCGAGGAATGTGCCGATATTGCTTGGCTGGAGTCGCGCCCCTATACCGTGCTGTTTGTCGACGGCAACCACGAGCGCTTCGATCACTGGGCGGAGCGTCCCATGGAGCTGTGGCACGGTGGGCTGACGCAGCGCCTGTCGGATACCTCGCCCATACGGCGCCTGACGCGCGGTGAGGTTTTTGAGCTCGACGGCTCAACGATCTTTACCATGGGCGGTGCCACGAGCGTGGATAAGGAATACCGCATTCCGTATTTCAGCTGGTGGCCGCAGGAGCTGCCGGACGAGCGCAACTTTGAGGAGGCACGGACAAAGCTCGACAGCGTGGGCTGGAAGGTCGACTACGTAATCACCCACACCTGCTCTACGCGCATGCTTTCGTCCACGCTTTATCCAGCGTCCGGCTGGAATTGCCCCTCCGTTGATCGGCTTACGGCATTTTTCGATGAGCTGGAAGACCGCTTGGATTACAAGCGCTGGTACTACGGGCATTTTCATCGGGATGCCAACCCTGCCGAGCGCCATACCGTGCTCTACGACTGCATCGTTCGCCTGGGCGACGAGCTCCAGCCTTGGGATGTTGCGTAGGGGCAAGGCGTTTGGCTACTTGGCCGTTATGGTGATGTTCTCCCGGTGCGCGCGGATGACATCCCAGCTAAAGTGCTCGACCAGCTGCTCGGCAGAGCGCGGTGTGGTGTCCGGTGCGATGCCCGTTTGCCCAGCGAGCCAGCCCAGTAGCGCCTCGGGTGTGCCAAAGCGGGCGCGGAGCTCGCCCAGGTCCAGATCGCGGTCGCGCTTGGAAAGGCGGCGGCCGTCCGGCGACATGAGCAGCGGAATGTGCGCGTAGTGCGGCGTGGGCAGTCCCAGTAGATGCTGCAGATAGATCTGGCGCGGCGTGGAGCCAAGCAGGTCGCATCCGCGTACGATCTCGGTAACACCCATGGCGGCGTCATCGACCACCACGGCCAGTTGATAGGCAAACACGCCGTCGCTGCGGCGCACCAAAAAGTCGCCGCATTCGGTGGCGAGTGCTTCGCATTGGGCACCATACGTGCGGTCCACGAATTCGACCACATCGTCTGCGAGGTCGTCGACGGTGGGCACGCGCAGGCGTGTGGCCGGAGCACGTAGAACGCTGCGGCGGGCAACCTCCTCGGCAGAAAGGCCTCGGCAGGCGCCGCGGTAGATGGGCGTGCCGTCGCTGGCATGCGGCGCACTCGCGGCGTGGAGCTCGGCGCGCGTGCAAAAACAGGGATAGGTGAGGCCGGCGTCTTGCAGCTGGCGCAGGGCGTCCTCGTACAGATCCAGGCGATCGTGCTGGTAGTAGGGGCCTTCGTCCCACTCGAGCCCCAGCCAGGTCAGATCGTCAATCAGTTGAGCGGCAAGTTCCGGGCGCTTGCAGCGATCGTCCAGGTCCTCGATACGCAACACGATGCTGCCACCCTGGCTGCGGGCCGAAAGCCACGCGCACAGGCAGCTGAACACGTTGCCCAGGTGCATGCGGCCCGAGGGCGACGGGGCAAAGCGGCCCACGACGGGGGTGGGCACTGCCGTTGCTGGTGCGTCCGCGGCGGGCGTTGCTATGTTGCGTGCGTTGATATCCATGCGGACGAGTATAGCGCGGGACACGGTAGGGAAGGCGTTGCCGTGGCTCGCAAGTTGGCGGCGCTGCGCATTGCGCGCGGCGGGTTTGCGGCTCAACGTCTCGATCGCCGCGCACTGACTCAGCCTCACAAACGACAGAAACCCCGGCAGCTCTTCGCAACTGCCGGGGTTTCCGCGGAAAAGGGGGACATGATCCTCGAGCGAACGGCAAAGGGGCAAACCGTTTTCGCTCAACTGCTTTATGCCCCTTGCCCGCGGGCTCAATCAGAGCGCGTCGCAGCAACACAAAGCCACTACACCTGTGACGGAGCTGTGAAGTGGTATCTATTGCTGGCGCAGGCCATGCCAAGGGTGTCCCTAATGACTGGTCATTTAAGAACGTCCCCAATGACTGGCTGTTGGGGTGCGGGTGTGACTTTCATCCCGTTTGGCGCTCCGGTCGCCTAGATGTTCGTCATGCGTACCCGCAAACGTGGGACAATGGCGCTGTTGGTATCACAGACAAAGGATGTGCCTATGAACGCCCCCGTTGCCAAGACCTGTCGGCAGCGCCGCCTATTCGCGCGATTCGCTTCCGTCTGCGCACTCGTCGCGCTTGCGTTGTTGCTGCTGCCTCCCGCCGCACACGCCGACGGCTACTCCATGAGCCAAACCTACATCGGCGCCACGGTTGAGGCCGATGGATCGCTGACCGTTGTCGAGGGACGCCAGTTCGATTTCGACGACGACATCAACGGCGTGTTTTGGGAGATCAATACGGGCACCAACCAGCAGGGCGGCACGGCGGGCGTCGACGTGCTGAGTGTCGAGGAAGAGGACACCGCGTTTAACAAAGTCGATAGCGCGAACAAGGGCGACTCTGGCGTCTACACGGTCGAGCAGACCGGTGACGGCGTAAGGATTAAGGTGTTCAGCCCTCACGAGAGCGGCGACAGCGCAATCTACTACGTGAGCTACACCATGACCGGTGCGGTTATGAACTGGGCCGATACCGCCGAGCTCTACTGGAAGTTCGTAGGTGACGGCTGGTCCGCGGATTCCGACGATGTCGAGATGGAAGTGTACTTCGCAAATGCCGCTGCCGGGACGGCGGCCGTCAAGGGCGATAACTTCCGCGCATGGGGCCACGGTCCGCTGACGGGCGACGTGTCGCTCGATGAGGACGAGCCCATGGTCACCTATACCATTCCCTGCGTGCATCAGGGCGAATTCGCCGAGGCACGCATCGCCTTCCCCAGCGACTGGGTGCCACAGCTCGCCGCCTCGAGCGAAGAGCGCATGTCGACGATTCTGAGTGAAGAGAAGGAATGGGCCGACGA
>USJB01000026.1 GCA_900554905.1 uncultured Collinsella sp.
CAACGATCCCGACGGCGCTACCAAGGGTATCAATTACCTGCTTCCCATCCTTATGATGGCTGGCGGCGGCCAGGTCGGTGCCGGTCTGGCGCTGTACTTTAAGACCAAGAACGCCAAGCTCAAGAAGTACGTCGCAGAGTCCATTCCCGTTGGAATCCTGGGTGTGGGAGAGCCTCTGATGTATGCTGTTACGCTGCCGCTCGTTCGTCCGTTTGTGACGGCCTGCCTGGGTGCCGGATTTGGCGGCGCGCTCGCGGCGCTGCTTCACATCGGCACGGTTTCTCAGGGTGTTTCCGGTCTGTTTGGCCTGCTGATCGTCGTTCCTGGCCAGCAGCTCGGCTACGTTGCCGCTATGCTGCTTGCCTATGCCGCCGGCTTTGTCCTGACGTGGTTCTTTGGCGTCGACGAGCAGAAGATCAACGAGTTCTTTGGCGAGTAGTTTGATAGCGCGAGCCGTGTTGCTCAGGGCTCGCGGCGCGCGGCAGATTTCTTGATGCTATGGTTGTGCCGGCGGGGCTAGCTGCTCCGCCGGCCTTTTTTAAAGGAGCGTTGAAGCGTGAAAACGGGTATTTCGATTTATCTTTCCAGCCCTTTGCAGGATATTGAGCGGACGATTGAGCGTGGCGCTGCGGCGGGTGCGCGCCACGCGTTCACCTCACTGCATATTCCCGAGGATGGGGGAGCGGCGTATGCCGATAAGGTTCGCCAGGTGCTGTCGCTGCTTTCCGCCCGCGGCATTGCGCTCATTGCCGATGTGGGGCCTCGCACGTGCGATTTGCTCGGGCTTGAGCGCATCGAGGACCTGCGCGATCTGGGACTGGAGTACCTGCGCTTGGATTATGGCTTTAGCGCCCAGCGGGTCGCGGAGCTGTCCGGTGAATTTCGCATTGTGGTCAATGCATCGACGGTGAGTTCTGATGAAATCGCAACGTGGCGAGAAGCCGGTGCCGATGTGACTCGTTTTGCCGCCTGCCACAATTTTTATCCCAAGCCTTATACCGGTTTAGCTCTGGAGGACATTGCTCGGACGAATCTTCGTCTTGCGGCGCTTGGCTTCGAAATCATGGCTTTTGTGCCGGGTGACGCCAACGTTCGCGGGCCGGTATTCAAGGGACTGCCGACGGTTGAGGCGCAGCGCGGTCGCGCGTCAAAGGTTGCCCTCAATATGCTTGAGCTTGCACATGGCGCCGATTGCGACATTGTGTTGGTCGGCGACCCCGATCTTTCCGATGCGGGCTGGGCGCAGTTTGCTCAAGTTTCCGCCGGATACGTGGACCTGCAATGCGAGCTTGAGCCCGGTTATGCCTATGTGCGCGGGCAGATTCATCACGACCGGCCCGACTCGAGCGTCCTCATCTTTAGGTCTCAGGAGTCACGTACGACGCTTAAGCCGGATTCCGTGCCGACGGATACCGGTGCCGGCCTGCCGCGAAAGACGGGGTCGATCGCTGTGAGCAATAGCGGCTATGGGCGCTACGAAGGCGAGCTTGAGATTGCGCGGGTCGATCTTCCCGGTGACGAGCGCATGAACGTTGCGGGCCATATCACGCCCGAGGCAATGGAGCTGTTGCCGTTTATCAAGCGCGGATTCGGGGTACGGTTCGTTTAGCGTGTGACCCGTGGGCTACAATTGGCCCATCATGCTAAGGCGCCTCGTATGGTGCGCACCTGCGTTGGCCGATCTATATTCGGAGGATTCCCATGACCGTACTGTTTGTTGAATATCCCAAGTGCTCGACCTGTAAGAAGGCCAAGGCATGGCTGGACGAACATGGGGTTGAGTATATCGACCGCGATATCGTTTTGGACAATCCCACGGCTGATGAGCTTGCGACCTGGATTGCTCGTTCGGGGCTGCCGGTGCGGCGCTTCTTTAATTCGTCGGGCATGAAATATCGAGAGCTGGGCCTGAAGGCGCGTCTGGATGCGGGCATGACGGATCGGGAGTGCTACGAGCTGCTGGCGACCGACGGCATGCTGGTCAAGCGTCCGCTGCTGGTGGGCGACGACTTTGCGATTCCCGGCTTTAGGGAATCGGCTTGGGCCGAGGCGTTGCTGTAGCGGCTGCGGAAAGTGCGACCCGGAATTCGCTTCCAGAATGGGATGCGCTTTCCCAAAGTGGCCGGTTGCGGAAAGCACGTCCCATTCTGAGCTTCGATTGTGGGACACGGTTTCCTGAGCTTGAAATCTGGGACGCACTTTCCGCCGGCGGGCCTGCCTCAGTCAGTCCGCCAGCTGTGCCCATTCGTGCGGATCGTAGACCTTTACGTGTTTGTTGGGCTTGCCGCTCCAGTACTCCTCGTCCATAAAGGGCAGATATGCCTGAACGCCGGGGCAGATAAAGGGAATCCGCTGCTGTTGCAGTCGCTCGCGCTGGCGCTGCTCCAGGTGCGCCTCGGATATGACGGTTGGCATGCCGGACAACTCGACGAGGCTTGCCTGGATTCGCTTAAGGTCGGGGAGTCCCGCGTGCCATGACATCCGCATGATCAAAAAGGATGCACGGCGGTATTTTGCCTGCACCACAGTAATGGCGGGGCGCAGTGTGGGATGGATTTTGTCCCGTTCGGGCCAAAGGTCGGCAGTGATCTCGAGGCCCAGGGTCTCCCATAGGTAATCAAGCTCTTCGTCCATGGCGCCTCGATATCTACGCGATCATTGATACTTCGATTGTGTTGCCTGGTGCTATCGTTTTCGCGGTAGAATCTGCCAACGGTTGACGGCTACCGCTCGCGGCGTTTTGCCCTTCGTGTACAGCGGTCGGCTTCACAGGTCCTTCACGTGTTGGACGAAATTAGGCCAATTTGGCCGAATTTCAAAAAAGTCAAAATTGGGGCTTGCGTCACGGCGAGACTTCCCGTATATTTCTTTCTTGCGCAAAGGCACAGCCGAGCGCAGCGATGCAGTCATTGGGATGTCGTCTAATGGCAGGACAGCGGATTCTGGTTCCGTCAATGGGGGTTCGACTCCCTCCATCCCAGCCATTGCATTTGCTACATATGGCCCGTTCGTCTAGCGGTTTAGGACGCCGCCCTCTCAAGGCGGAGATCACCAGTTCGAATCTGGTACGGGCTACCACAAAATGAACGCCCGGGCCTCGCAAGAGACCCGGGTTTTGTGTATACACAGCATGTGTGGAATGAGCCGCGTTTCACCTGGACCGAGGAGTTGCCATGGACCTGCCCATCAGCCTACAAGACATTACGTATGCCGAGAATTACCTGGCGCAGGGAGACTTGGCCACGGCGACGCCGCTGTTGGAGCGTCTGGTTGAGCTCGCCGAGGAGTATATCGATGCCGAGTGCAAGACGGAGGAGAACCGCCAGTACTTTAGCTTCGATAGCAAGTTTGAGCGTCTGGCCTACCGTCGTGTGGAAAAGGATCCGCGCGAGCTGGTGCAGGTCGAGGTGCCCTTTGATCGCCTGTATTCCGACATGGCGTTTGCCTACATTCGCCAGCAGGATTATGTAAGCGCTCGTAATGCCCTGATGCAGGCTGTGCGTTGGGATCCCATGAACTGCAACTATCGCTTGGATTTGGCCGAGCTGTTCCGTGCACTCGAGGACAAGCAGGAATGGGCATCGCTCTCGTTCTCGGTGCTGGAGCGTGCAAGCGATGGCAAGTGCGCCGCCCGCGCTTACGCCAATCTAGGTCAGTACTTCTTGGAGCCCGAGACCGAGAACATCTCGGCTGCTGTGGGCTGTGCTCGTCTGGCACTGCGCCTGGCCCCTGGCGATGCGCATACGACGCGCCTGCTCAACAAGATCCATGCTGCCTATCCCGATGCCGCCGAGGAGAGCGACGAGCACGTGATGGGCGAGCTGGCGTTGCAGGGCGTACCGACCTCGCCTTCGGCCGAAATTGCCATTTGCCTGATCATGTGTGCGACCGATGCCGCAAGCGACGGCGACAAGCAGGAGGCTACGCGCCTGACGGTCCGTGCCCGTGACCTGGTGGGCGAGGAGGCGTGCGCGGCGATCATTAAGCTGGTGCGCGAGAGCGATGCCGAGCTCAACGCCGAGCGCAAGGCTAAGCGCGCAGGCGCCGACAAGGGAGCCGACGGCGTCAAGGAGGCCGGCGATGCCCAGTAAGCGCGAGCGCAAGCTCATTTCCAAGAATCGCTCGGCACATCACGAGTACTTTATCGATGAGACGTTCGAATGCGGCATTGAACTGAGCGGCACCGAGGTCAAGTCGATTCGCGAGCGCGCCTGCCAGATCACCGATACCTTCGCGCTGATCCGCGGCGGGGAGTGCTGGCTCGTCGGCCTGCATATCCACCCTTATAGCCATGGTGGCGTGTGGAATCGCGATCCCGATCGTCGGCGTCGTCTGCTGCTGCACCGCAAGGAGATCGACTTTCTTGACGGCAAACTTCGCAACCGTGGTTATGCGCTGGTTCCATTGGAGCTCTACTTTAATACCGACGGCCGCGTAAAGCTGCTGCTGGGTCTGGGTCGCGGCAAGAAGCTCTACGACAAGCGCGAGGACATGGCCAAGCGTGATGTCCAACGCGAGATCGACCGCGCCCTTAAGGAACGCAACCGCTAGGCACTCTGTATAAGTTGCGGTGGAATACGGACTGTTTTGCCTGTTTGAGGGGCTATTCAGTCCCTATTTCACCGCAACTGCGGGCGTCTCATCTTTCTTACTGTTCTGACACATATGTCTTAAAGGCGGCGTCCGTTATGGGTGCCGCCTTTTTTGTGGGTACATACATTCATGAGGTTCCAACCCGAGCTAGGGGAGTGATCGTTATGGACAAAACTGCGTTCTTTACGATGCCGAGTGGTCTGTATGTGGTGAGTGCCGCGGCCGACGGGATGCGTGCCGGCTGCGTCATCAACACGGCGGTGCAGGTGACGTCCATGCCGCCGCGTATTTCGGTTGCCGTGAACAAGGACAATGTCACCTCGGGCGTCATCGCATCGGCCAAAGCGTTCGCGCTGACCGTGATCGATCAGACTGCCGACATGCTCTACATCGGTAACTTTGGGTTCCGCACCAGCAGCGATTATGACAAGTTTGCCAAATACGAGACCCGCGAGACGGCTCTGGGCATGCCCTATGTGCCTGAGCACGCGGCGGCCCTGTTTAGCTGCCGTTTGATCGACACTGTGGATGTGGGCACGCATCTGCTGTTTATTGGCGAGGTCGAGGATGCCGAGCGCCTGAGCGACGAGACGCCGCTGACGTACGACTACTATCACAAGGTGCTAAAGGGCAAGACGCCGCCCAAAGCCTCGTCGTATCAAGGCTAGAAATGTTCTAAAAATACTTGCATTATATTATTGAGAATATATACTAATAAGCAAGTACACCAGCAGTCACGTTCGAGAGGAGAACATCATGGCTGAGGAAAAGAAGACGTACAAGTTCGTGTGCACCGTTTGCGGTTACGAGGTTGAGGTCGACACGCCCGAGCTGCCCGAGGACTACGTGTGCCCGGTCTGCGGCGTCGGCCCCGATGAGTTTGAGCTTGTCGAGGAGTAGCTCGTAGACACACGGCGATTAGCCATACAGAGCTCTGTCCAAGGGCCCCGGTCGAATTCTCGGCCGGGGCCCTTTTGATTTATCTGACGGTTTAAAACGGTCTCACGTGTTACAGATTAAGACGTTATATCTGGACAGTCATGCCATCCCAATTACATCCCCGTTAGCAGCACGATGTCGAGAATCGTCACGATGACGCCGATCCCTACGAGCAGCGCGTTGAGCGGGCGCGAGTTGGCGTATTTGCCCATGACGCGGGGCGAACTGGTGAGTCGTATGAGCACAAAGACCGTAATCGGCAGCTGAAGCGACAGCAGTGCCTGACTCCAGATGAGACCTTCAAAAGGATTCGGGACGACCAGGCACGCCGCCACTGCGCCGACGAAACAGGCCGCCACCCCGATCGAGGAATGTCGGTCGTGGATGTCGTATTCCTCGTCGAACATGCCCGCGGTGATGGTGCCCGCCGCCATGCCCGCCGTCACACTGCTCGATAGGCCCGCGAACAGCAGCGCCACTGCAAAGATGGTCGAGCTTGCCGGGCCCAGAATGGGGGAGAGCGTGGCCGCTGCGACGGCGAGGTCGTCTACGACAATGCCGTGCGCAAAGAAGGTCGTTGCGGCCAGGATGACCATGGCCGAGTTGATTGCCCAGCCCACGCCCATCGAAAAGAGCGTGTCGAAGAGCTCGTAGCGCAGACGTTCTTCGATAACTCGCTCGCCTTGGCCTTCGAAGTGCATGGATTGGATGACTTCGGAGTGCAGGAAGAGGTTGTGGGGCATAACGACCGCGCCTAGGACACTTACGATAATCGCGGCCGAGCCGGTGGGCATACTGGGTGTGATCCAGCTTGCGGCGGCCTGCGGCCAGTCGACCTTGACCAGCGCAAGCTCGGCCAAAAACGAGAGTCCTACCACGCCTACGAAGGCGATGATCCATCGCTCGGCGCGCTTGTAGGAGCTCGTCATGAGCATCGCCATCGATACTGCCGCCACGATGACGCAGCCCGCGCTCACGGGCAGCCCAAAGAGCATTTGAAGGGCAATCGCGCCACCCAGGACTTCGGCCATGGCGGTGGCGATGGCCGCGAGATAGGCGCTGGCGAGTACCGCGCGTCCCACGATGCGGGGGAGGTAGCGTGTCGTGGCCTCGGCAAGACAGGTGCCCGTGACGATGCCCAAGTGCGCCGCGTTGTGCTGCAAGACGATCAGCATAATCGTGGACAGCGTGACCACCCACAGCAGTGCGTAGCCAAACTGCGAGCCCGCGGCCATGTTGGAGGCCCAGTTGCCCGGATCGATAAAGCCGACGGTCACGAGCAGCCCGGGGCCGATATGCCGGGCGATATCCAGACCTCCGTGGCCTCCGGTGCGGTGCGAGCCAAAGTGTTGTTTGGGATGGTTGAGCATGGTGAGCTCCTGCGTGCCGTTTGTTTGACGCCGCAAAGGATACCCGTTTTAGGCCAAAAAGTTAACCAAGACTAACAAAATTGTTGTATTTGAATAGGATGATGAAGGGGGCTGCGAAATGTCTTGATCCGTAACAACTAGGGATGGAAATTGAGCCTAGGTGTTACAGATCGAGACAGGAAGAAATGGCCCTATGGAATGTCTCGATCTGTAACAGCTGACCGTCAAAACCGGCCCTTCGTGTTACAGACTGAGACATTCGGAGCCGTCTCTCAAAAACATCTCAATCTGTAACAGTTAGTCGTCGAAATTGGGTCTTACTGTTACAGATTGAGATGTTTGAAGCGGTGAGTTTACAGGCCGAACTTGGGGCCCTTGTTGTCGCCCTTGAGGTCGGCGGTGTCCACTCGTAGGGCGTGCGTTACGCGATTGTTTCGAAACGGGCGGGAAACACAACGGGCCGGCGATGCACCTAGTATGCCTAGTCAACTGACTGTCTAACACCTAGGGGAGGATCGCGATGCAGGCAGATTCCGCTCAGCAGCAGGGCCTTTATCGCCCCGAATTCGACCACGATGCATGTGGCATCGGCGCGCTTGCCGATATCAACGGCGAGCGCCATCACCAGATTCTGGACGACGCGCTGTCCATTCTGGTCAACTTGGAGCACCGCGGCGGCACGGGACTCGAGAAGAACACCGGCGACGGCGCCGGCATCCTGTTCCAGGTTCCGCATCATTTTTTCCGCAAAGAGGCTCAAAAGTGCGGCCAGATTCTGCCGGCAGAGGGCGACTATGGCGTGGCCATGCTGTTCTTCCCGCAGGACGACAAGGGCGTAGAGGATGCCCGTCGCGTGTTTGAGGAGGGCTGCGCTGAGGCCGGCGTGCCGCTGCTCTTTTGGCGCGAGGTGCCGGTCGACCCGCACGACCTGGGCGAGACGGCCCGCGCCTGTATGCCTACTATCCTGCAGGCCTTCCTGGGCCGTCCGGACGACACACCCGCCGGCGATGCCTTTGAGCGTCGCCTGTACGTGTGCCGCCGCACCATCGAAAAGAAGGCCGACGCCGAGTTTGCCCTGCGCAACAAGATCTTCTATGTGTGCTCCATGAGCTCGCGCACCATCGTGTACAAGGGCATGCTGGTCGCCACGCAGATGCGCCGCTTCTTCATCGATCTCAACGACGCCGCCGTCAAGACGGCCGTGGCGCTCGTCCACTCGCGCTACTCCACCAACACCACGCCCAGCTGGGAGCGCGCGCACCCCAACCGCTTTATCATCCACAACGGCGAGATCAACACCCTCAAGGGCAACGTCAACTGGATTCGCGCCCGCGAACCCAACCTGTACAGCCCCGTGCTGCAGCACGATCTTGAGCGCGTGATGCCCATCATCAACCGCGAGGGCTCCGATTCCGCGATTCTGGACAACGTGCTCGAGTTTTTGGTCATGAACGGTCGCCCGCTTACACGTGCCGCGTCCATGCTGCTGCCCGAGCCGTGGGACCACAACGACAATCTGAGCGAGGAACGCCGCGCCTACGACGCCTACCAGTCCATGCTCATGGAGCCGTGGGATGGCCCGGCGGCCATCGCCTTTACCGACGGTCGCACGCTGGGTGCCGCCCTCGACCGTAACGGCCTGCGTCCCGCTCGCTACTATGTGACGCGCGACGGTCGCTTTATGCTGGCGAGCGAGGTGGGCACCATCGAGGTGAGCCCCGAGAACATCCTGACGAGCGGCTGTCTGGGGCCGGGCCAGATGCTCGAGGTCGATTTTGCCCGCGGCCGCGTGATCTACAACGACGAGCTGCGCGCCCGCTATGCCAAGGAAAAGCCCTACCGTGATTGGATTGCCGAGGAGACGCTGACCGTTGACGCGCTCGATGAGCCCGTTGCGCCCGCGCCCGCCGAGGATGCCGAGGTGCCCGCCGCCGTGCGCATGGCTAAGCTCGGCTATCACTGGGATGACGTTGACGAGGTCGTGCGTCCCATGGCCCAGCAGGGCAAGGCCCCGCTCGCCTCGATGGGCATCGACGCGCCGCTGGCCTGCCTGTCCAAAAAGACGCGCTCGTTCTTCGACTACTTCTATCAGCTGTTCGCTCAGGTCACGAACCCGCCCATCGACGCTCTTCGCGAGCATATGGTCACCTCGACCACGCTCTACCTGGGCAACCACGGTAATCTGCTCGAGGACTCCCGTACGGCCTGCCAGCTGGTTCGCTTGGAGCGCCCATTGCTCAACGAGGAGGAGTTTGACCGCATCTGCGCCATCGACCGCGTGGGCTTTAAGACTCGCCGCTTCCGTGCCGTCTACCGCCGCGACGCCGGCGAGGGCGCACTGCAGGCTGCGCTCAAGCAGCTTGCAGAGGACGTTGAGGCTGCGGTCCGCGACGGCGTGAACATCGTGGTGTTGAGCGATCGTGCCGCTGCGGGCGAGGTGCCCGTGCCGTCGCTGCTCGCCGTGGGCTGCGTGCACAACCACCTGATCCGCGCCGGCGTGCGTACCTTTGCCGACATCGTGGTGGAGTGCGGCGACGCCGTGTCCCCGCATGACTTTGCGGCACTGGTGGGCTACTCCGCGAGCGGCATCTATCCGTACAACGCGCATTCGTGCATTCGCGACTTGGCGGCGCACGGCGATCTGGACGTGACAGCCGAGCAAGGCATCGCCAACTACAACAAGGCTGCGACTGCCGGCATCGTCTCCATCATGTCCAAGATGGGCATCTCCACGGTGCAGAGCTACCATTCGGCGCAGATCTTCGAGGCCGTGGGCTTTACGCCGGAGTTCGTCAACGCGTACTTTGCCGGCGCGGTGAGCCGTATTGATGCAGTTGTAGAGCATGGAAAGCACGGCCGGATGAAGCGGATCGTATAGGTAACTCACGTCCGGATCCTCACGATCAACGGCAAGCAAATATTGAATCAGATCGTTTGTGCCGACCGAAACGAAGTCCAGACGCTTGAGGAACTGCTTTAAGCAGAGCGCGGCCGAGGGCACCTCCACCATGCCGCCAATCTGGATGTTTTCGGCATATTTGACGCCGCGATCCTTGAGCTCTTCTTGCGCGCGTTTGACGTAGCTCAGCACGATGTCGGCTTCCGTCATCCAGGAAAGCATGGGAACCATTAAGCGCACACGACCGGTGGCGCCGGCACGCAAAATAGCGCGCAGCTGCGTCAGAAACAGGTCAGTGTGACTCAGACTGAAGCGAATGGCTCGACGCCCCAATGCCGGATTGGCAACGGCCTTGTCCGGGTCCTCGCCGATGGATTCAAGCGCTTCTCGAGAGGGCAACTT
>USJB01000027.1 GCA_900554905.1 uncultured Collinsella sp.
TTGGCGGCGGCGTCGGCCTGGCAATTGCCTTCCCGGTCGCCAAGCACCTGGTCGAGACCGGCCACGAGGTGCACGCCATCATGGGCGCCCGCACCAAGGACCTCCTGCTTATGGAGGACCAGTTCCGCGAGCTCCTCGACGAGGACCACATCCACATCACTACCGATGACGGTTCCTACGGCGAGCAGGGCGTTGTCACCGCTCCGCTGGAGCGCCTGCTGCAGGACAAGGCCGTGAGCCAGGTCTTCTGCGTCGGCCCCGTTCCGATGATGAAGTTCTCGACCCTCACCGCCCAGAAGTACGACACCCCCATCACCGCGTCCCTCAACCCCATCATGGTTGACGGCACCGGCATGTGCGGCTGCTGCCGCGTCGAGGTGGGCGGCGTGACCAAGTTCGCTTGCGTCGACGGCCCCGACTTCGATGCCACCCTGGTCGACTGGGATGACCTTCGTGCCCGCCAGGCCGCTTACCGTTCCGAAGAGGGCGAGTCCCTCAAGGCCTATGAGGAAAAGAGCTGCGCATGCCACTAGTTAACGGTCGTTTCGTTGCCGATATGAAGTCGCCCCGCACCCCCGATAACGAGGAGCCGGCTGCCGAGCGCGCCTGCGACTTCCGCCCCGTCGACAAGGGCTTCACCGAGGAGATGGCGCTGGCCGAGGCCGAGCGCTGCCTCAACTGCAAGAAGCCGTTCTGTGTTGAGGGCTGCCCCGTCAACATCAACATTCCCCGCTTTATCGAGCAGATCCGCGCGAAGGACTTCGGCGGCGCTCTCGATACCATCCGCGAGGACTCCATGCTTCCCGCCATCTGCGGCCGCGTCTGCCCGCAGGAGAACCAGTGCGAGGGCAAGTGCATCCGTGGTAAGAAGTCCGAGCCCGTGGCCATCGGCCAGCTCGAGCGCTTCCTGGGTGACCGCCCCGAGCTCGCCTCCACGCCCAAGATGGCCCCCAAGAACGGCAAGAAGGTCGCCGTCGTCGGCTCCGGCCCGTCCGGCATCACCTGCGCTGGCGAGCTCGCCCGTAACGGCTTTGACGTCACCGTCTTCGAGGCATTCTTCACCGGCGGCGGCGTGCTGGTCTACGGCATCCCCGAGTTCCGTCTGCCCAAGGCAGTCGTCAAGCGCGAGATCGACGGCCTGGAGGACATGGGCGTCAAGTTTGAGTACAACTCCGTCGTGGGCAACATGGCCACGGCCGAGGAGCTGTTCGAGCAGGGCTTCGACGCCATCTACGTGGCGACCGGCGCTGGCCTGCCCAAGTTCCTCAACGTCCCCGGCGAGAACCTGCCCAACGTCTTCTTCGCGAACGAGTACCTCACCCGCGTGAACCTGATGAAGGCCAACAAGTTCCCCGAGTACGACACCCCCACCAAGCACGGCAAGAACGTCGTCGTCTTTGGTGGCGGCAACGTGGCTATGGATGCCGTCCGTACCGCCAAGCGCCTGGGCGCCGAGCATGCCATCATCGCCTACCGTCGTACCGAGGACGAGATGCCCTGCCGTCGCGCCGAGCTGCACCACGCTAAGGCCGAGGGCGTCGAGGTTCTGCCGCTCGTCTCCCCGCTCGAGTTTGTCGCCGGCGAGGACGGCTCCGTGTGCGCCGTCAAGGTCCAGAAGATGGAGCTCGGCGAGCCCGATGAGTCCGGCCGTCGTCGCCCGGTGCCCATCGAGGGCGCCATCGAGGAGATTCCCTGCGACGTCGCAATCTCGGCTATCGGTACCAACGCCAACCCCTTCGCAAAGAAGATCGGCGGCAAGATGGAGCTCAACAAGTGGGGCTACATCGTTGCCGACGAGGAGACCGGCCAGACCACCGATCCCCGTATCTGGGCCGGCGGCGACATCGTCACCGGTGCCGCTACGGTCATTCTGGCGATGGGCGCCGGCAAGAAGGCCGCCGCTTCCATCACCAAGAGCCTGCTGGGCGAGTAATCACCTACAGCGTTAGCCATCAAACGGCAAAGTCCCCGTCGAGCACACGCCCGGCGGGGACTTTTTCTATGCCGATCGCCCTACCACCGCAAAGGTGCCTGTCCCCCTTGCGGTGGTTTTGGTCGGTTAGCCTTCGAGCTGGGCCACTTTGTAGCGGTAGGCAGCGGCGATAACGTCTTTGCAGCCCTCGCGGCCCAGCTTGGCGCGGTTGACGACGATGTCTTTACCGCTCGTCATCTTCCACTTTCCGGCACTGTAGCGCTTATAGAACGCCTCGCGCGCCTTCTGCTGCTGTTTGACCAGCTTGGCGCCCTTCTTTTTGTTAAGGCCACGCTTCTTGCGCACAATCTCGACGCGGTCCTCAAAGGGTGCGGTCACCAACACGGCAATGTGGTTGGGGTTGTTACGCAGCAGGTAGTCGGACAGACGACCCTCGATAATGCAGCTCTCGGTCTCGCCCAGATCCAAAATCACCTGGCTCATCTTTTGGAACAACTTATCCGAGTACGAACGCGCATCGTAGCGGTCGGGCAGAAACGCCATGTTCTCCACGGCCAGGCGCTCGTCGTAGGCGGCCATCTTGTCGAGCGACTCGCCCGCGCGCAGCGACGCACGTACCAGCAGCTCGTTATCGTACAGCGGAATCCCCAACTCGTCGGCAAGCATGCGGCCAATCTCGTGGCCCTCGGCGCCAAAGTCGCGCGCGATGGTAATGACCACAGGATTCTTCTTATTCTCCAGATCGCTCATCGCGATTCCTTTCTCTATGTGACAAAGGGGCTGTCCCTTTGCCACATTCTACGCTGCCACCATTCGCCTCTGATATGCGCGAACCAGCAGCGAGATACCAAAGTTGAGCACAAAGTACATCGCAAACACCAGGCCGTAGAGCATAAGCACCTGCGACAGGTCGATCGCGTGGGCCATCACGACGTTTGCCGTGTACATGAGCTCGGCCACGTTAATGCCCGAAAGATACGAGCTGTCCTTGATGACGGTCGTGCACTGGCTAAACAGCGCCGGAATGATCGTCTTAAACGTCTGAGGCAGAATGATGTAGCGCATGGTGGCAAAGAAGCCAAAGCCCTGGCTCTGCGCTGCCTCAAACTGGCCGCGCGGAATCGAGTTGAGGCCGCCGCGCACAATCTCGGCCATAACAGCGCTGGTAAACAGCGTAAAGGCGATGGTCGAAATCACAATGTCCAAACCCTGCACCGTAAAGTAGATAAACAGAATCCACAGCAGGTTTGGCGTGCAACGGAACAGCTCGATATAGGCGCTCACCAAAATACGGAATGGACGGGGCGCATAGCTCTTAACGAGCGCCAGCACCGTGCCAAAGATGAGCGAGAAAAAAATCGACAGCGCCGAGATCTCGATTGTCTTAACAAAGCCGCCCCAAATGTAGAGCAGGTTGGTCGCGTTGAAGATTTCCATGCGCTAGGCCTCCTCTACGTTGTCGAGCCCCAGCTCGGCCAGGCTCACGCCGCGCGGACGCTCCTTGGAGCGGCGCTCGAGCCACTGCACCAGCATGGCGAGCGGAAAGCAGATGATGAAGTACATAAGGCAGCAGACGATGTATCCCTGCAGGTAACCGTACAGACTCACAAAGTTGTCGGAACGGTACATAAGGTCGCCGCCGGCCACGAGCGCCAGCACCGACGTGTTCTTGACCAGGTTGAGCGCCTGGTTACACAGCGGCGGCAGAATGATCTTGAATGTCTGGGGCAGCACGATGTACCAGTATGCCTGCGCACGGGTGAAGCCCTGGCTCTGGGCCGCCTCCATCTGACCGCGCGGAACCGCCTCGATACCAGTGCGGATGACCTCCGAGATGTAGGCCGCGTGATACAGGCCCACACCCAAGAAGCCCAGCACGAACGGCGCAATGCGCACCGGCTGGTCGGCACCGGTTATGGCCTGCAAAAACTGCGGACCGGCCATGTACATAAAGAGCACCTGCACGGGCAACGGGGTGTTCTGGTAAAACTCCACGTACACGCGGCTTATGGCGCGCAGCACGCGCGAGCGAGTGGTAGAGAACACGCCCAGTAGCGTGCCCAGCACCAGCGACAGCAGCAGACCGGCAACGACTACCTGTAGCGTCACGCCAAAGCCCTCCCAGAAGGGCCCCATGTTTTGAAATGTCGTCGACCAACGGTCGGCGTCAAATAATCCTTCGAGCATTTGATTCCTTCCTTGGGCGATGCGCCTATACAAGACCCCAGGTCTTGACCTCTTGGTCGAGCCAGCCGTCGGCCAGGCGATCGCAAATCACCTGATCGACCACAGCCGAAAGGTCGCAGCCCTTCTTGGTCGCCACGCCGTAGCCCTGCTCGCCAAACTTGACCTCGGGCTGCAGCAGCTCAACGGTCTCGTTCATGTAACCGGCCAGCGTGGAGCGGTCCATGGCAAAGACGTCGATATTGCCGGCGTCGAGCGAACTCTTGATGATGGGATAGCCGCTAAAGGCCCTAAACTCGGGCTTGCAGCTAAAGCCGTTGTCCTTGATCATCTGCTCGATCAGGCCCTGCGTGGTGGCACCCTGGCTCACACCAATGACCTTGCCATCCAGATCCTCAATCGAGGTAAAGCCCGAACGCTTCTTGACCATGAGTCCCACGTAGTCGGTGCGGTACGGCGTCGAGAAATCCCAGCTCTTCTTGCGCTCGTCGGTGATGGTGTAGGTCGCCGCGACCACGTCGAGTTGGCCGTTATCGATCAGCGGGCCGCGCGTCTTGGGCGTTACGTCGGTAAACTCGACAAGCTCCTGGGCGCGGGCCTCCTTGTAGCTCACGCCAAAGACGGCAGCGGCGATCTGGTAGCACAAATCGACTTCCATGCCCCCAAAGCGGCCCTTGGCGGTGTCGTAATAGCCATAGCCGGGAACATCCTTCTTAACGCCGGCATTCAGATGGCCACGCGACTTGATGGCCGCAAGCTTGGACCCCTTGTCGGAGTCCTCGCCGCTGGTGGAGTTGTCGCAACCGGTAAGCGCGGTCCCCGTCAGCGCAAGCATGCCGGCGCCAGCCAGCTGCAAAAAGTGACGGCGCGACACGGCCGCCCTCGTCATATCCGTCATGTCCATCACCGCGCCTAGTGCAGAATCTTGGACAGGAACTCGCGGCAGCGCGGGTTCTCGGGGTTATCGAAGAAGTGCTCGGGTGTGCCCTCCTCCAGGATGCGGCCGTCCTCCATAAAGATGACGCGGTCGGCCACCTGGCGCGCAAAACCCATCTCGTGCGTCACGCAGATCATGGTGATGTCCTCCTGCGCGAGCTCAATCATAACGTCCAGAACCTCCTGGACCATCTCGGGGTCGAGCGCCGAGGTCGGCTCGTCAAACAGGATGATGGGCTGCTTGGTGCACAGGGCACGGGCGATGGCGATGCGCTGTTGCTGACCGCCCGAGAGGTTCTGCGGATACTCGCCGGCCTTATGCGCCATGCCAACGCGCTTGAGCGCGGCGATGGCGACCTCGGTCGCCTCCTCCTTGCTCTTCTTTTGCAGCTTGATGGGCGCGAGCGTCAGGTTGCCGAGCACCGTCATGTTGGGATACAGGTTGAACTGCTGAAACACCATGGAACTATACTTGCGAGCCATCTCCAGGTGATTCTTTTTGGTGAGCGGCGTACCGTCGATGACGACCTCGCCCGACGTGGGCTCCTCCAGATAATCGACGCAACGGATGAGCGTCGACTTACCCGAACCGGAGGGCCCGATCATTACGAGCTTCTCGCCGCGCTTGACGGTGAGGTTGATATCTTTGAGCACATGCAGGTCGCCAAAGTACTTGTTGAGATGCTTGATCTCGATCATGTCTGCCATGAATGTCCCTTCCCTGCGTTTACACGAGCTGAACTATTGTACGGAAAGAACCACGTTTCCGCAGCCCACACTACATTCCCGTAAAGAACCCGCAACCTTCCACCCGCTCGTTGGGGACAGACTTAAATGAGTACCTGCTCATTGGGCACTCATTTAAGTCTGTCCCCAATGAGTGCCCAACCAGCAAAAAGGGGCGCGACCGCAATGGTCACGCCCCCCAACATCAACTATGTACCGCTCGGCCCTTAAGCCAGCTTTGCTCCGACGATCTTTGCCGCGGCAGGCTTATCGAAATTGCCACCGGTGGCCTTGCCGAGTGCTCCCATGACCTGGCCCATCTGCTTCTTGGACGTGGCGCCCAGCTCAGCGATGACCTGCTCGATCAGAGCCTCGAGCTCCTCGCCCGAAACCTGCGCGGGCAGCAGGCTCTCCAGGATCTTGACCTGCTCGGTCAGGTTGTCGGTACGCTCCTGGTCGGTACCGGCCTTGATGGACATCTCCAGCGTCTCACTCGTCTGCTTAATCAGACGCTTGATCATGCTGTTGACGTCTTCCTCGGTCACATCGCGGCGCTCGTTAACCTCGATATTCTTCACCTCGGCCTTAACCTGGCGAATGATAGACAGGCGAACCTTGTCCTTGGCCTTCATGGCCGCAATCATTTCTTTCTGCAGCTCTTCGTTGGTCATCTGCAAATCCTCTCTAATAGCGTGGGCGGCACTCGCGCGAGCACCGCCCCATGATTACTCAGTCGTCGACGAATCGTCGGTCGAACTCTTGGTGACGCCCTTCAGGCTGACGTTGTACGGCACGTCCTTGGGCATGGGGTTGACGGTGATGTCGGCGTCCTTCTTGTACTGCTCCAGCCACTCGCTGTATGCAGTGCTTGCCGCCTGCGTCTTCACCACGTTGGAGACGTACTTCTTGATGTCCTTGGGCACCTGGTTGATGTCATCGACCTGATTATCGACATGGAAGTAGTCGGTGCACTTAATGATGTGGTAACCATAGGTCGACTCGACGACTTCGCTCACGTCGCCCTTGTTGAGCCCCTCGAGCGCCGTCTGGTAGCTGTCGACGAAAGTGGTGAGCTTATCCCAGCCCACATCGCCCTTCTTGTCCTTGGAGCCGGTGTCGTCGGAATACTGCTTCACGGCGTCCTCAAAGCTCAGCTCACCGGAGTTGATCTTGTCCAGGCACTCCTGCGCCTTGGCCTTGGCGGCAGCCTTGTCCTCGTCGGAAGCGTCGGAATCAACCTTGATCAGGATGTTCGAGGAGCGGCGGGCGTCGTTGTAGCTGGACAGGTTTTCGTTGATGTAATCGACAATCTCGCTGTCCTTGGGCTTGCTCGTGGGCGCGACGGCATCCTTGAGTTTCTGCTGCGCCAGGCTCTCCTTGAGCGAATCCTTGTAGGTGTCCTCGGTGTAGCCGTAGGTCTTAAGGGTCTTCTTGAAAGCCTTAGCGCCGCCGGCACTCTTGCACGCGTCCTTCCAAGCCTTCTCGACCTCGTCGTCCGACACCGTCACGCCGTTTTCCTTCTGCGCCTGCTGAAGCAGGATCTGCTGCGCGTAGGAGTCGATGAGCTGTTTGCGGTACTTCTTGGGCGTGAGGTCGTTGTCAACCAGATACTGCGCCCAATCCTTATCCTTGGTGTAGCCGTAGGACGTGCGCATGCTCATGATCTGCTTGGTCACGGTGTCCTCGGTGAGGTTGGTGCCGTTGATAGTGGCAGCCACACCACCAGTGAGCTTATAGCCCGAGCTGGCGCTTTCGGTCTGCGACATCAGGCCGGAGCACGCCATGGCCGAGACGGAGAGCAGCATCGCCAGCACGCCGATGACCACCAGGACAATCTTGACGGTCTTGGACACATAGGTCTTGCGCTGCTTCTTGCGAGAGCTGGAGGCAGCGCGAGCCTGCTGCTCGGGCGTCGGCTCGGGCGCAGGGTTCTTTTTCTTATTTGCCATAGTTGGCCTTTCGCATAACGAATCGAACAAACGCCATTGTGTCACAACGCGGCCCCCGCGGCACGCTTGGTGTATTGGGGACAGGTTAATCTGCACCATTTTGGTGCAAAGGGGACAGCTCTGGCACTTGGCACTTGGGGACGTTCTTTATATGCCGGCACTTCGGGACTGTCCCTTACTGCCGGCAGAAAAGGAACGTCCCCAAGTGCCGACTCAGCCCCACCTTAGAAGTGGCGGCGGATGGCGTCGACCATGCCCTGGGGCGTGGTCTGGCCGAGCACGTCGGCTGCGGCATCGGCGTCCATAAAGATGTTCATGAGCGCCTGCAGGGCCTCGACCTGGCCGCCCGGCTCGGCAATACCCAGATTGATGACGATCTGCACCGGCACCGGAGCGCCCATGCCAGCCATAGCGTTAAATGTCACGGACGCGGCGGGCTTCACCACCGCGATATAGGGCTTGGCCACAAACCCCGGATCGGTATGCGGAATGGCAATGTTTGCC
The DNA here is from genome assembly GCA_900554905.1 of uncultured Collinsella sp. Classification (GTDB taxonomy): domain Bacteria; phylum Actinomycetota; class Coriobacteriia; order Coriobacteriales; family Coriobacteriaceae; genus Collinsella. Next base: position 8,233 of record USJB01000027.1, read on the forward strand.
GCCGGCATGGCAAGACCCGTGGGATAGGCATCCTCGCGCGTGCGAACGGCGCCGAGCCAACCGGACGCAATGTAGCCACGTGGTGCAAGCTCGCCCTCGAGCCGCGCAAACACCTCATCCGGCGTTGCACACTCCCAATCAAAAAACACCAGCTCAGGCGTAAACAGCGCTTCGTTATCCGCCATGCGCTCACCTCTCTCACCTAGTCACCTGCGACGTTCTTGAATGACTAGTCGTTAAAGACCGTCCCCGATGACTACCCAAAAACAAAAGGTGGCCACGCGCGCCTTGGCGCCAATGACCACCCTGACTACTCGGCTAAATTGTACTGTGCGCCGCTAGCCGCGAGGCGCGTCAATTGCGACCTTGCCGCTCTCCAGCACGTGGACGCGGCCGTCGGCGAGCATCTGCACGACCTCGGGATACAGCACATGCTCGATCGCGTGGATGTGCTCCTCGAGCGTGTCGACGTCCCAGCCCTCCTCAACAGCCAGCGCGCGCTGGGCGATGATGGGGCCGTTGTCGTAGATCTCGTTGGCAAAGTGCACGGTCACGCCGGTCACCTTGACACCGCGCGCAAACGCGTCGTCGATCGCATGCGCACCGGTAAAGCTCGGCAGCAGCGCTGGATGCAGATTGACCACGCGGTTGGGAAACGCCGCCAGCAGAGGCGTGTGCACCATGCGCATGTAGCCGGCCATGACCACGTACTCGCAGCCGCGCTCGAGCAGCTCGTGCGCGATGATCTCGTCGGCGGCAATAGGGTCGGCATAGACATCCTTGGACAGCGTGAGCGTCTGGATGCCCGCGCGCTCAGCGCGCTGCAAACCCTTAGCCGAAGGACGGCTCGACACCACAAGCTCAATCGAAGCGTTGAGCTTGCCGGCAGCGATCAGATCGATCAGCGCCTGCAGGTTGGTACCCGAACCGCTGATGAGCACACCGATCTTGAGCGGCTCGGCCGTATCGGTGCCGGTCGGACGGGTGTAGGGCACAAAGCCCAGGCCCTCGGCATCAGCCATCTGCTCGTTAGCGCTCATCGGAGTACACGACCTTACCGGAGCCCTCGACGCACTCGCCCACGCGGAACGGCTTCTCGCCCAGCGCGACCAGGGCCTCGGTCACGGCAGCCTCGTCCTCGGGGGCGACGATCAGGCACAGGCCAACGCCCATGTTGAAGGTCTTGCATGCCTCGTTGGGCGCGAGCTCGGCCTGGCGCGACACGTAGGTGATGACGGGAGGAACGTCCCAGCCCATCTCGGCACCGTTGCGGGTGACCACGGCGTCGACGTCGTCGGCGAGCGCGCGGTTGAGGTTCTCGGTAATACCGCCGCCAGTGATGTGGGCAATGGCGTGCACCGGAGCGCCGCCGCGCAGCAGCTCCAGAATCGGCTTGACGTAGATGCGCGTGGGAGCCAGCAGGGCGTCTGCCAGCGAAGCACCGCCGAGCTCCTCGAGCGGACGGCTCAGCTCCTCCGCCTTAGCGGCGGCCTCGGGCGTGCCCGGCTTAATGCCGTCGACGCCGATGACCTTGCGCACGAGCGAGTAGCCGTTGGAGTGCACGCCGGTGGAAGGCAGGCCCAGGATCACATCGCCCGGGCGGACGTTTGCGGGGTCGAGCATCTTGGGACGGTCGACGACGCCCACGGTAAAGCCGGCAAGGTCGTAGTCGGCCGGAGCCATGACGCCGGGGTGCTCGGCCATCTCACCGCCCACGAGCGCGCAGCCCGCGAGCTTACAGCCATCGGCCACGCCCTTGATGATCTTTGCCATGTGCCCGGCCTCGATGTGACCGATGGCAACGTAGTCCAGGAAGAACAGCGGCTCGGCGCCTTGGGCGGCGATATCGTTGACGCACATGG
>USJB01000028.1 GCA_900554905.1 uncultured Collinsella sp.
TGAAGTACGCCTGGCGGCCACGCTGCAGGATCTGATGGAGATGGACGGGTACACCGCGGACACCTGCCACGACGGAGAAACCGGGCTGGACAACGCCCTCACCGGGATCTATGACGTGATGATCCTGGACGTGATGCTGCCCAAGATGGACGGCTTTACCGTGCTGCGCCGCCTGCGGGCAGAGCACAGCACCACGCCGGTGCTGATGCTCACCGCCAAAGGCGAGGTGGAGGACAAGGTGCTGGGCCTGGACTCCGGGGCCAACGACTACCTCACCAAGCCCTTTTCTGTGGATGAGTTGCTCGCGCGCGTCCGTGCGAATTTGAGGCGCTCCTCGATGGCGTCGAGCGAGTCGACAGAAGCGAGCACGTTCGACAACGGTCCGCTGCATATCGACTACGCCGCGGGATACGCAACGAAAGACGGACGCGAGCTCTCGCTCACCCCAACCGAGTACAAATTGCTCGTCCTTCTGGCGAAAAACGTCGACAAGGTGCTCACCCACACCTTCATCACCCGCGAGATATGGGGCACGAGCTGGGACAGCGATCTGGCGAGCCTGCGCGTGTTCATGCGCACCCTGCGCAAGAAGATCGAGGCAGACCCCTCTCACCCCAAGATGATTCAGACGCACATGGGTGTCGGGTACCGCATGCAGCGTCTCTAGCCCACCCCACAAAAGTGAAAAACGCCCCGCGAACGGATGCTCGCGAGGCGCTTAGATGTCTGGGCCTTACTTGATACCGCGGCCCAAGTCTTCGGCGATTTTGTCGACGCCTTTCAGCGCGGCGCACGTCTTTTTGTTGGAGCAATGCCCCGTGCAAACGCCACCCTGAGCGCAGTCGGCGCAGGTGCCCTTGCGGTAGATGCGCACGCATACCGCGACAAACGCAACGCCGATAACAGCCAGTACAACAATATCGATAGGTGCCATAGCAAGCCTCCTCTAGTTAACCACCACTTACTTTACCCCATCCTCCACCTACCAAAAAGGGACAGGTTTATTTTGGTCGGTTTTATCTGCGGAAACGCCACATCTCCCCCACCAAAAAGCCCGAGTGTCGCTGGGACACCCGGGCTCGTGGAAAGGGGCTAATCCTTGTTCGGACTTAAGCGGAAACTGCGGCGGAAGCAGTGTTGGTCTCGTCCTCGTCGGTCCATGCATGTTTGGGCATGGGGCGGAAGATCTGGAAGAGCATCGCAACCAGCAGCACGATGGCCACCACCGTCCAGATACCAAACTGTCCAAGAACAAGCAGGTTGTAGAACTGGTTGATGAACAGGCCGATCACCCAAGCAAAGGCGCACTCGTAGCCGAGGGCAATCGCGGTCCACTTGCCGGAGTCCATCTGGTTGCGGATGGTACCCATAGCGGCAAAGCACGGAGCGCACAGCAGGTTGAAAGCGCCAAAGGCAACGCAAGCGCCCATGGTCGGGAACATGCCGGCGAACGCGGTCCACAGGCTCGGATCGGTCTCGGCGGCATCGGCAACGGACAGCAGCGAGCCGGCGGTGGCGACGACGTTCTCCTTGGCGACAAGACCCGAGACGGACAGTGCTGTTGCCTGCCAGGTGCTAAAGCCGAGCGGGGCGAAGATCCAAGCGACCAGGTTGCCCAGCATGGCAAGCACGGAGTAGTCCATAAACTCCTCGGGGATGCCGTCCATCGCAGGCAGGAAGCCAAAGGAACCGTTATAGCTACCAAAGTTGGAGAGGAACCAAACGACGACGGTGGACGCAAAGATGACCGTGCCGGCCTTCTTGATAAAGGCCCAGCAGCGCTCCCACACGTGCAGCGCCCAAGAGCGGATCGCCGGGAAGTGGTAGGCGGGGAGCTCCATAACGAACGGCGTCGGGCGACCGGCGAAGAGCTTGGTCTTCTTGAGCATGAGGCCCGAGGCGATGACGGCAAAGACGCCCAGGAAGTAGAAGAGCGGGCTGATCCACGCGGCGGTGGTGGAAGAATCGCCGATGATAGAACCCATGAGCAGGGCGATGATCGGCAGCTTAGCGCCACAGGGAATGAACGTGGTGGTCATGACCGTCATGCGGCGGTCCTTCTCGTTCTCGATGGTCTTGGTGGCCATGACGCCGGGGACGCCGCAGCCCGAGGACACGAGCATGGGGATAAAGGACTTACCGGACAGGCCAAAGCGGCGGAACACGCGGTCCATGATGAAGGCGACGCGGGCCATATAGCCGCAGTCCTCCAGGAAGGACAGCATGACGAACAGCAGGAACATCTGCGGCACAAAGCCGAAGATGGCGCCCAGGCCGCCAACGATACCGTCGCAGACCAGCGAATCGACCAGGCCACCGTCCTCGGTGCCACCCGCCACGAGGGCGTCGTGCACCATGGTGGTGATACCCGGGACATAGGGGCCGTACTGTGCCGGGTCGACCGAGTCGGCATCATCGCCCGCAGCCTCGACAGCCGCGTCGTAGGCGTCGCGGCCCTGGCCGAGCACATACCAACCGTCGGTGCCAAAGAGCTGATCGTTGGTGAAGTCGGTCACCGTTCCGCCCAGGGTGGAAACGGCGATGTAGTACACGCAGAACATGATGACCACAAAGATCGGCAGGCCCAGGATACGGTTGGTAACCACGCGGTCGATCTTCTCGGAGGTGCTCATCTTGGCCGGAGCCTTGGTGAGGCACTCATCGATGATGTGGGCAATCACGCCGTAACGCTCTCCGGTGATGATGGACTCGGCGTCGTCGTCGCAGTCCTGCTCGCACTGGGCGACCAGCTGCTCCACGCGAGCGGCCTTCTCCTTGGTGAGGTTGATGAGCTTGCAGGCGTCCGCGTCGCGCTCAAACAGTTTGACGGTGTAGTAGCGACGCTTGTTGGCGGGAACGCTCGCCGGAAGGTTGTTCTCGATGTGCGTCAGAACGTCCTCGATGGAGGAGTCGAACTTGTGCTCCGGCACCTGGCCCTTGGAGGCAGCGGACTTTTTGACCTGCTCGAACAGCTCCGTGATGCCCTTGTTCTTAAGGGCCGAGATCATCATAACCGGGCAGCCGAGCTTCTTGGAGAGCTTGTCCGTGTCGATCTTGTCGCCGTTCTTCTCGACCAAGTCGGCCATGTTGAGGGCGACGACCACGGGCAGGCCGGTCTCGATGACCTGAAGCGCCAGGTACAGGTTGCGCTCGAGGTTGGTGGCGTCGACCACCTGGACGACCACATCGGGCTCGCCGCTCATGAGGTAATCGCGCGAGCACTGCTCCTCGGGGCTGTAGGGGGAAAGCGAGTAGATGCCGGGGAGGTCCGTGATGGTAACGTTCTTGTCGCTTAGGAGCTTGGCCTCCTTTTTCTCAACCGTGACGCCGGGCCAGTTGCCAACGTAGCCGTTGGCGCCGGTGATCAGGTTGAAAAGCGTGGTCTTGCCGCAGTTGGGGTTACCCGCCAGCGCGACATGGATCTGAGAATCCGCCATTCAATCCTTCTTCCTTGTGTGCCTGCGCTGCTTTCTCCGCGCAGGCTGGATAATGTGCTTCAAAGTTGCTGCATTAAGTTAGAAATACCTAACTTTATCTGCAGAAATATACGCCGCGAGCCCTTACTGGACCTCGACGACGGCGGCCTCCTCCTTGCGGATGGAAAGCTCGTAGCCGCGCACGTTGATCTCGACCGGATCACCGAGCGGTGCAACCTTTACGACCTTGAACGAAGTGCCCTTGATGAGCCCCAGGTCCATAAGGTGGCGGCGAAGCGCACCCTCACCGTGAAGCTTGACGATGGTGGAGCTCTCGCCCACCTTAACGTCACCCAACGTCTTCATCCTCTTGTCCCCCTTTCGGTTTTTATGAAATGCTGCAGACTAACCGACGGTCATGATGTGCATGGCAACCTTGGAATCGATGCCAAAGCGTGCGCCCAGCACCGTGACGATGATATTGGCGCCACTCGAGCTCACCACGTGGATTTCGTTGCCCTCGACAAAGCCGAGGTCCTTGAGGTGGTGTTTCATGTCCTCATTGCCCTTTACACGAGACACGCGCACGGTCTCACCCGCTTTTACCATCGAAAGCGGCATGGCCGGCATCTGCGGTCCGCAAGACATGAGTTGCTCCTAACGTCAGTTCGTCCTCAACATCGACGCGATAAAAGTTAACCACGTCTATGTTCGCTTTAGTAAACTAGCACGTGGTTAACTTTTTGGAAAGGGTCCCCATTCAGATTTCGAAAAAGTTTCCTATACGAAACAAAAAGGCGCGGCAAAGAGCTGTCCTTTGCCGCGTCCCGTCATGCTTAAAGCGAGAGGTTTCTAATCGACGTGACGCACGAGGCCTCATCCACGCCCGAAACGCGGAACACGATGTCCTCGCCGCACTCGCCGTAGAGAGCCATGAGGCCCATAACGTCGCGACCGTCGGTATGGCGGTCGCCGATGCTGACCGACACGTCACTACGATGCTTGGCAATGATGTCATAGAGCAGCGCAACCGGGCGGGCATGTAATCCCAACGGATCTTTAATCGTCTTTGTAAACTCGACCATGTCCCCTCCCACGACATCGCACATTCGGCCGGCAAACCCAGCCACGTGGTAGTTATTGTAGCGTTAGATGCTTGTTGAGGGCGGGACGGAAATCGCATCCCATTTCGAGCGTCAATGATGGGACACAGTTTCCGCCAGAAGGCTCAACCGGAAAGTGCGACCCGTTATTTGGCTGGATTCTGGGACGCAATTTCCCAAAGGGGCCTGTTTGGGAAACTGCGACCCGTTTTGGACGCAAATTCTGGGACGCAGTTTCCGCGACGCCCGGTCAACCTATGCCCTCGCAACACCCACGCATAAAAAACGAGGGAAGGCACGCGTCCTTCCCTCGTTACAGGCAATATGTAGCCGCTTCCCTACATCAGGCGCAGACTGACGTCCTTGAGCTGGGCGCCGCTAACGGCACTCGGAGCGCCCGACATAAGGTCGGAGCCGCTGGCCGTCTTGGGGAACGCCATGACGTCGCGGATGGAGTCGGAACCGGTGAGCAGCATGCACACGCGGTCCAGGCCCAGAGCGAAACCGCCCATCGGGGGCGCACCAAACTTGAGGGCCTCCATGAGGAAGCCGAACTGAGACTCGGCACGCTCCTCGGTAAAGCCCAGGAGCTTGAGCATGGACATCTGCATCTCGGCGTTGTGGATACGCATACCGCCGCCGCCGGCCTCAAAGCCGTCCATGACAAAGTCGTAAGTGCAAGAACCGGCTGCCAACGGGTCGGCCTCGATCTTGGCGATGTCGGTCTCGGTCGGCAGGGTGAAGGGCTGGTGCTCGGCGGCATAGGCCTTGCGGTCCTCATCCCAGTGGAACAGCGGGAAGTTGACGACCCACAGGAAGTCGTGGCCCTCACGCTTGATCTCGAGCGCGTTGGCCATGTGGGAACGCATACCGCCCAGGATCTCGTCAGAGAGCAGGCGCGGGCCGGCGGCGAACATCACGAGGTCGCCAGGCTCGACGTCCATGCGCTCGCGCAGAGCCGCCATCTCCTCGTCCGAGAAGAACTTGACGATGGGGCTGTTGATGGAGCCGTCCTCGCGGAAGGCGATCCAGGCCAGGCCCTTGGCGCCAAACGTGGAGGCCACGCCGGCAAGCTTATCGATCTTGGCACGTGCCCAGGCGCCGGCGCCCTTGGCGTTGATGGCCTTGACGACAGAGCCCTCCTCGTTTGCGGCAGTCGCAAAGACCTTGAACTTGGAGTTGGCGAAGATGTCGGTCAGGTCGACCAGGTGCATGCCATAGCGGGTATCGGGCTTGTCGGAGCCATAGGTGTCCATGGCCTCCCAGTAGTCCATGCGACGCAGCGGCGTGGGCATCTCGACACCCATGCGGCCGAAGGCATCGGACAGAACTTCCTCGAGCGCGCTCATGACGTCGTTCTGGTCCACGAAGGACATCTCGATATCGACCTGAGTGAACTCGGGCTGACGGTCGGCACGCAGGTCCTCGTCGCGGAAGCACTTGGCAACCTGGTAGTAGCGCTCGACGCCACCGACCATGAGCAGCTGCTTCAGGAGCTGCGGGGACTGCGGCAGGGCGTAGAAGTTGCCCGGCTGGATGCGGCTGGGAACGATGAAGTCGCGGGCGCCCTCGGGCGTGGACTTAAACAGGGAGGGCGTCTCGACCTCCATGAACTCACGGTTGTGCAGCGCCTCGCGAATGGCAAAGGTGAAGTCGGAGCGCAGCTTGAGGTTGGCCATCATCTCGGGACGGCGGAGGTCCAGATAGCGGTAGCGCAGGCGGGTGTCCTCGCTGGTCTCGATGCCGTCCTCGATCTGGAACGGCGGGGTGACGGACGTGTTGAGCACCTCGGCGTGGTCGGTCAGGACCTCGATCTCGCCGGTCGCGAGCTTGGTGTTGGTGGTCTCCTCGCCACGGGCGCGCACGACGCCGTGGATCTTGATGGGCCACTCGGGACGCATGGTCTCGGCGATCTTAAAGGCATCGCCATCGGAGTGCTCGGGGTCGAAGGTGAGCTGCGTGATGCCCTCGCGGTCGCGAAGGTCGCAGAAAATAAGGCCACCGTGGTCGCGGCGACGGCTCACCCAACCGGTGAGGGTGACCTCTTCGCCCACGTTCTCGAAGCGAAGCTCGCCGCAGGTACGGGTGTGCATGGAATGCTCGTCAATGGGACGGGTCTGGCTCATACCAGTGATCCTCCTTTATGGATCTGTGCCGCCCCGTGTCGTTCCGGGCGGCGTCGTACAGATTTGCCCAGCCTGCGTAAACCGCGCAGCCGGACATGGCGTTCTATCTTATCGCACCCACGTCGATGTACCGCGAAAAAGTAACTCTTGCCCAAAGACTTGACGGAGACGAAACAATTGACGCGGCCTGGCCGTCGCCAAGGCGCGCCGCGTGCGACAATGTGCCCCAATACAACTGCACTCGGAAAGGCCCGCCATGACTGCACGCCTCATCGTTATGGATATCGACTCCACGCTCATCAACCAGGAGGTCATCGACCTGTTGGGCGAGGAAGCCGGCGTGGGCAAGCAGGTAGCGCAGATCACCGAGCGCGCCATGCGCGGCGAGCTCGACTTTAAGCAGGCGCTCGAGGAACGCGTGGGGCTGCTTGCCGGCTTGGACGAGAGTGTGTTCGAGCGCACCTTTGAGCGCGTGACGTTTACCCCTGGCGCGCTGGAGCTTGTGCGCTCGGCGCACAGCAAGGGCTGGAAGGTCGGCGTGGTAAGCGGCGGCTTCCACGAGGTCGCCGATAAGATCGTGGCCGCCGCGGGTATCGACTTTTGCCTGGCTAACCGCCTGGAGGTCGTGGACGGCAAGCTCACCGGTAAGCTGGCGGCAGACATTGTGACCAAGGAGTCCAAGCTCATCCAGCTGCTGGACTGGGCGGTTGAGTGCGGTGTCGATATGGCCCACACGGTCGCTATTGGCGACGGGGCAAACGACATCCCCATGATTCAGGCCGCGGGCACGGGCATCGCGTTTTGCGCCAAGCCCAAGACGCGCGAAGCCGCCCCGTTTGCCATCGACGAGCGCAACCTGATGCTCGCCATGGACATCATCCTGCGTGACTAGTCGATCCTTCTAACAATAGAATCAGTCTGTCCTATAGTTTCCGAACAATTTTGTCTTAGTGTTCGGAAACATACCCTTTGAGTGCTAGACTTTGCGCCGTCGAAGGGAACATATATGGATAAGCGAGATCTTGAGCAATTGCTGAGCGGCGTGGCAGACGGAAGCGTTGCGCCGGCCGATGCCCTCACGCGCATCCAGACGGCGCCGACCGCCGATCTGGGCTTTGCACAGCTCGATCTTTCGCGCGGGGTACGCCAGGGAGCCGGCGAGGTTATCTACGGCGCCGGTAAAACCGCCGAGCAGATTGCCGCCATTATCGAGGCGCTGCGCGATGCCGGCCAGGAGCGCGTCCTGGTCACGCGCCTGGACAGCGAAAAAGCAGCCCGCACCTCGGAGCTCCTCGGCAACGGCATCGACCTGGGATATGTCCCGGACGCGCAGCTCGCCCTCGTGGGCGGCAAGCCCTCCCCTACCGGCAACGGACGCATCGTCGTCGCCTGCGCCGGCACGAGCGACCTGCCCGTCGCCGAGGAAGCCGCGTTGACGGCCGAGTTCTATGGCAACGAGGTCGACCGCCTCTACGACGTAGGCGTCGCCGGCCTGCACCGCCTACTCGCGCATGCCGAGGAACTTGCCCAGGCACAGGTGGTCATCGCCATCGCCGGCATGGAGGGCGCGTTGGCGAGCGTTATCGGCGGCCTGGTGAGCTGTCCGGTCATCGCCGTTCCCACCAGCGTGGGCTACGGCGCAAATTTTGGAGGCGTAGCCGCGCTGCTCGCCATGCTCAACTCCTGTGCCAGCGGCGTATCGGTCGTCAATATCGACAACGGCTTTGGCGCCGCTTACCAGGCAAGTCTTATCAATCATCTGAGCGCCGGCACATCCTGCGCCCGTTAAGGAGCATTCCATGTCCAACCATCAGCACACGCTTATCATCGACGGCACTTCGGGCATCAGCGGCGATATGACCGTCGCGGCCCTGCTCGACCTGGGCGCCAGCGAGGAGCACCTGCGCGAACAGCTCGCCACACTGCCGGTCGACGGCTTTACGATCGCCGTCACGCGCGTAAACAAGCATGGCATCGACGCCTGCGATTTCGACGTCCAGCTTGCAGAGGGCCTCGAGAACCATGATCACGATATAGCCTGGCTCTACGGCAACGAAGCAGCTGTCGAGCATATGCATGAGCATGAGCACCACCATCATGACCATGACGAGCACGAACACGAACACTGCCACGAGCATGAACACATGCACTGCCACGAGCATGATCATGAGGCCCACGACCATGGCCACGAGGACCATCATCACGCCCACCACCATCACCACCGTTCTTTGGCGGACGTCACCGCCATCATCGACGGCTCGCAGCTAAGCGATGGCGCCAAGCGTCGTGCGCACGCCATCTTTACCGCGCTCGCCGCCTCCGAGGCCAAGGCCCACGGCAAAACGCCCGAGACCGTCATGTTCCACGAGGTAGGCGCCGTCGATTCCATCGTCGACGTCTGCTCTGTCGCCATCTGCCTCGATGACCTGGGTATTGAGGACATCGTGGTCGAGTCGCTCTCCGAGGGCCACGGCACCATCCACTGTGCCCACGGCCTTATGCCCATTCCCGTCCCCGCTGTCGTCAACCTGTGCCAGGCGGGCAATATCGCCCTCACGCCCGCACCGGTCGCTGGCGAGCTCGTGACGCCCACGGGCGCCGCCATCGTCACCGCGCTGCGCACGTCCGAGCACCTGCCGGCACGCTACCACATCGAGGCCGTCGGCTACGGCGCCGGCAAGCGCCCCTACGAGGGTTGCTCCGGCACGCTCCGTTGTCTACTCGTTGACGTGGATGCATAGCCATGGATGCCCGCAAAGAAAAAAGCCGCGCTGCCATCGTTGCGGCGTTCTCCGAGCTGCTACGCGAAGAGGATTACGGCAAGATTACCGTCGGCGACATCATCGCGCGCGCTCACGTAGGCCGCGCGACATTCTACGGCCTCTTCAAGAGCAAAGACGACCTACTGTCCGAGCTCGTGAACGACATCTGCACCCACGCCCTCGACGACGATGGTACGCCGCTCGACGACCCACTCGTGCAAGTCGAGCATATCCTCAACAACCTCTGGGAACGCCGTCAGGGCGTTCGAGCCCTCGTAGCCGGAGCCGGCTCGCGCGTCTTCGCCGACTGTCTCCGCAAGACCATCATGTCACGAGCAGCCGAAACCGTCCCTACCGACCCAAACGGCCCCGCCGGCACCATGGACCGCAGCTTCCTACTACACCACATAGCCTCAAGCTTCGTAGCAACCGTCCAATGGTGGGCCTGGCACAACTTCCAAGCAGACAAAGCCGACGTAGCCAAAGACTACCTATCAGCCATAAAACCCCTCTTCAACTAAGTAAGAACATCATCCCAAAGCATCGCCCCAACCCAGGGCGCCACGCATCCCAAAGTGTCACTCGCGCTTCACCGCCCTCAACAGCAACAAGCCCCTCCCATCCAAATTCAGATATATATGTTGGGTTGCTTGTACGA
>USJB01000029.1 GCA_900554905.1 uncultured Collinsella sp.
GCCGGGGCCCTTTGTTTGGAGTGGAAACTGCGTCCCGGATTTGGCGCTCAGAACGGGACACGCTTTCCGGATGGGATGTTTGGCGGAAACTACGGCCCAGTTTTTGGCTCCAGAACGGGATACATTTTCCGGAACGGTCCACGTGCGGTGGCGTACCGACCCTTTTGCGTGCGCCGCTTGTCGAATTACGTTATAGCTAGCTATATTATAGGAAGGTATAATATAGCTAGCTATAACGTAAAGGAAGGATGGCCCTATGTTTATCGGAAGAACGGCGGAAATGTCCGAGCTCAATCGACTGTATGGCACGGGCTCCTTTGAGATGCCTGTGATTTACGGCCGCCGTCGCGTGGGCAAAACGCGTCTTATCACAGAGTTTATCCAAGGCAAGAAGGCTATTTACTTTCAAGCTCGTCGCACCAATGCAGAGGCAAACCTGCATGGCTTTAGCCAGGCGATACTTGCGGGCTCCGTTGGTGTTGCTGGCGTGTCGTTTCGTAGTTTTGACGAGGCGTTCGATGCATTGGCTACCATGGCTCGTACGGAACGTTTGATTGTCGTGATTGACGAGTATCCATATCTCGCCCAATCGAATCCCGAGATCAGCTCGTTGCTGCAAGACAAGATCGATCACTTGTACAAAGAGACCAAGCTTATGCTTATCCTGTGCGGGTCGTCGCTTTCGTTTATGGAAGAGCAGGTGTTGGGCTACGAGAGTCCGCTATACGGTAGGCGTACGGCCCAGTTTAAGATCATGCCGCTCGATTTTATGACGATCCTCGGCCTGTGGCAGAGCATGGGTCGCGAAGACGCTGCAGTTTGCTATGGCATGACGGGTGGCATTCCTGCATATATCGAGAAAGTCGATCCTGCCGCACCGCTCAAGGACAACATCAAACGTCTTTTTCTTACTCCTACGGGCTATCTCTTTGAGGAGCCGAGTAACCTGCTATTGCAGGAGTGCCGCAATCCCGAGCAATATGATGCGATCGTGCAAGCAATTGCTCAGGGGCGCTCGAAGATCTCGGAGATTGCGAGCTCTACGGGAATCCCTGCGAGCAACGTAAAGAGCTATGTGGATAAGCTGGCGTCGCTTGGGATTGTCGAGCGCGAGCTGCCCCTAAACGAGACGAGCAATAAGCGAGCCGTGTATCTGCTGAGCGATCAGATGTTTAGGTTCTGGTACAAGTTTGTTCCGCAGAACATCGGGCTGATTCAAAACGATATGGCCGAGATGGCGTATGAGCGCATTGAGCCGCACGTATCGGATTACATGGGTACGGTCTTTGAGCTTATATGCAGACAATACGTGTACGAACTCGCGCGGGCGGGCCAGCTTGATGTGGTTCCGGCAAGCGTTGGGCGCTGGTGGGGGACGGATAATCGCACGCATACGCAGGAAGAAATCGACTTGATTGTTGACGATGGCGAGGGCACTGCGCTGTTTGCGGAATGCAAATGGCGCAATGAACCGGTGGGCGAAGACGTGCTGCAAAAGCTCGTGCATCGAAGCGAGCTCTTTAGGCGGCAGCACAAAAGCTATGCGATCTTCTCGAAGCGAGGCTTTACGCAAGGATGTCAGGAAGCTGCGGCGAGCAGGGGAGATGCCAAGCTGATTTCGTTTGCCGAGATGTGCGAGCGGAGATAACCAAGCACGCTCTGATGTGATGCTCGGAATGGGTCGCGCTAAGGATGCCAAGCGTAAAACCTTCAATGAAAATGGCGTAAAAACTACATCTGTCATGGCGTAAAAACTACATTGAAAGTAGCGTAAAATCAGCATTGAGAATGGCGTAATTTCGCATATCGCGTGATAGAGAGGGACGGCCGTCTATGGATGCACCAAAGAGATTGACCCAAAAGGGATATAGGCCCCGGCTCATAGAGGAGCGCCTCGACACCCTTATGCGGGCGTTTGGCTGTGTGGAGATCAACGGCCCCAAATGGTGCGGCAAGACCTGGACGGCGCTCTCTCGCTCGGCGAGCGTCTCCAGGCTCGATGAGCCTGCGCAGCGTGCGGCGGCAGAGGTCGACCCAAGCCTGGCGCTCATCGGCGATGCGCCACACCTGGTCGATGAATGGCAGGAGGTGCCCGAGGTTTGGGATGCCGCCCGGCGTTTCGTGGACGCGAGCGGCAACGAACGGGGGACACTTTTGCTCACGGGCTCGACCGCGCTCAAAAGCGAGGAGCGCAGCCATGTTCGTCATTCCGGCACGGGTAGGATCGCCCGTCTGTCAATGCGCCCCATGGCCCTGTGTGAGTCGGGCGACGGCGAGCCGCTCGTGTCACTGGCAAGTCTCTTTAAGGGCGAGGATTTTGCCCCTCAGCGTCGCGAGAGCACGGTGGATGACGTCGCCCGCTGGTGCTGCAGGGGCGGTTGGCCTGCAAATCTTGGGCTTTCGGAAGATCTTGCGCGAGAGACGGCAAGCCAGTACGTGCACTCGGTGCTCGACGTCAACGTGCTGGACGAGGGCATGTCGCCCGAGCTTGCACACGGCCTTTTGCGAGCTCTTGCCATGAACGAGAGCCAGGCTGTCACGTACAAGACGCTCGTAAAGGACGCCTCGTACGGTGAGGCGGGCCCCGACGAGAGGACCATCGCTGCGTACTTGGACCTCTTCAACAGGCTCAAGCTGACCGAGGACCTGTGCGGATGGGAGCCGCCCATGCGCTCGAAGGCCCGCGTTCGCGTGCGCCCCAAGCGCTACTTCTGTGACCCGTCACTTGCGGCGGCGTTGCTGGGGGCTACCCCTGAGCGGCTGCTTGGCGATATGCAAACGCTGGGGATGCTCTTTGAGAATCTCGTCCTGCGCGACGTGCGCGTGTTCCTTTCCACCTACGGCGGTGTCGACAACAGTGTCCATTATTTCCGAGATGAGAAGGGCCTTGAGGTCGATCTGATCGTTGAGCACGACGGGCGCTGGGGAGCCATCGAGGTCAAGCTGAGTGATGCGAAAGCAGACGATGGAGCGAGAAATCTCAAGGCGCTGGAGAGGAAAGTGCTCTCCAATCCTGCCGCCCAGAATGCCGCGCCGGCGTTTTTGGCGGTCGTGGTTGGAAAGGGGAGCATTGCCTACACACGCGACGACGGCGTGGCGGTGATCCCCATGGCGGCACTTGGGGCGTAGTGGTTTTGCGGGCGTGCCGTGCTTCCTTTACCGAAAATCCATTTGGTAAACCAGATGCTCGCGGATAGAATAAAGTTGACGGCAGCCCAAGGGTGATAGCTGGGCAGTGCCGTTGCTTGGTCAAGAGGTCAGTGCCTTAATGGCAGCGACTTGTTATGCTTCGAATGCTGCTTGAGTGCCTCGGAAAGTTCGATAAGCGCCGTGAAGAGCGAGACCAAAGCAACCAAGAGCTCTACGAGCTCTGATGGGCCCGGGATGACCGCTGATTCAAGTCACCGGGCCTAAATTTTTTTCACACATTTGAATAGAGCGGGCGACTCTCTTGGGGCCGTCTGCATGGCGTGTGCTTGGCGCATGGTATTGCGCCCCGCTTTCACGTCCGCACGGGCGCCTATCCTTACAGCAATGTAGCCGCCTGTGTAGTAAGCGGCCAGCAACGGAGAAAGGCCCTAACCGTGTCAGCTGAAAAGACGCCGTGTATCTCGGCTATCGATACGACGAACTTTGCGCGCCAGGTTGTGCTGGACTTTGAGTTTGCGCCGGTGCCAAAGCAGCGCCAACGTCGTGGACTGCGCAACGAGATTATCGAGGTCGGCGCCGTCAAGCTCGATTACCACGGCAACGTTATGGGCGAGTTCTCGCAGTTTGTGCAGACGGAATTTACCGAAGGCGTTGCGTTTCCCGTCCGCGAGCTCACAGGGATATCGGCCGTGGATACCGCGATGGCCGATCCGCTCTATGTGGTGATCAAAAGGCTCAGCGATTGGATCGGTCGCTACTCCGCCCAAGTGGTTTGCTGGAGCGGGGCAGATCGTCGACAGCTTTTGACCGAGTGCCAGGCAAAGCATATCGACCTTGCCTCATTTCCTACGGACTGGGCCGACCTGCAGGCGTTTTACACCTCGATCATGGATGTGGGTAGCCACGGGTGCGTCTCGTTGAGCGACGCGACAACGTGGTTTGGCATCGGGTTCGACGAGTCGACGGGCCACGCCCACGGCGCCCTGGCCGATGCGCGCGTAACCGCCAAGTTGCTCAAGCAGATGATGGACGGGGACTATTGCGTGAGTCCGCGTGCTCAGGAGATCCGCCAGCGGTGGGGGATGGGCGATCGAGCCCAGACGCGCCTCTCCAGCAAGTGCCCCGAGCTGGTTGACCTGCTGCTGAAGCTGAAGGCGGAGGGGAGGTAGGGCAGATTGCGGAGCTCTAATTCTGCATTGTATTTGCGCCTAGGTGCAATATATCGGACTATGTTTGAGTCTTGAACCTGAATTGTTGTTCAACAATTTGTACCGTACCTGCGGCGCGAGAATAGTTACCGCTCATCGTTAATATGCCGAGCTTGGCAATAAAAATTTCGGACCCGAATATAATTCAAAATAAGGTTATGGGGTTGCTGGCTTCATTTCGGGTGGCCAAACAACAGAATGGCTAAGATAACGAGGGTTGTTAGCGCCGGGCGATTTTAGCCGCTAATAGTCAAACTATTTTGACCAATCCCGGTCACCGAATAATGGCCACCGTGCCTCCCCGCCGCCACTACGCTGGTGGTGCCAACACGCCGGCGTTAGGAGGACCATTGAGGTGAACGAGAGACACGATGACCTACAGGAGATTATAGACGCGGCGCTCCGGGAGATGGCCGCGGAGGAGGGCGACGGGTTCGACCCGCAGACATGCAACCTCGCTGAGTTCTGCAGGAGGACGGGGCTCACCCGCTCCCGCGCGAGGACGGTCAGGGCACACGGGTTCAGGGCCCTGCCCCACGGGAACAGCGGGAGGAGGGCCGCGCCGGGCGTGCTCGCCGGCCACACCGGCCTGGTGGACGACCTCCTGCGGAAGGGCGTCACCAACTCGCAGGTGATATTCGAGCGGCTGCTCGGCCAGGGCTACGCCGGCGGCCTCACAACGGTGAAGACCTACATCGCCGCGCACCGGGACCTCGTGCCCGCGAAGAGGCGGCAGGCGGCCCCGCAGGGCTGCCGCGGCCAGCGCTTCAGGACGGCGCCCGGAGAGGCCTACCAGATGGACTGGGGCTTCGTCGCGGTCGAGCGCCCCGGCGGCGAGCGGGCGCGGATCGCCTGCTTCGCCATGGTCTGCCACCATTGCGGGAGCGCCCACGTCGAGTTCTTCCCGAACGCGCGCCAGGAGAACCTCCTCATCGGGATGCTGCACGCGTTCTCGGCGCTGGGCGTGCCCGCGACCGTGCTCACCGACAACATGAAGAGCGTGGTCGTCCGCCGCGATGCCGACGGCCGGCCCGTCTGGCAGGCCGACTACGCCGAGTTCATGGGCGTCGTCGGCTTCCGCACCAGGTTGTGCAGGCCGCGCCACCCCTATACGAAGGGCAAGGTGGAGAGGCTCGTCCGCTTCGTGAAGGGGAACTTCCTCGCGGGAAGGTCCTTCACCGACCTTGACGCCCTCAACCGGGAGGCCGCCCTCTGGTGCGCCGAGCAGGGAGGCCGCTGGCGGCGCGCGGCGGCATGCGTCCCGATGCGCGAACACGAGGCGGCGTGCTCGGCGAACACCAGGCCGCTCGAGGTCACGGCCGAGGTCGAGCGGTACCTGTGCCCGCGCCGGAAGATCTCCTTCGACGGCTTCGTGAGCTTCGAGGGGCACCGCTACGGCGTGCCCTACTGGTACGTCCGCCGCGAGTGCAGGGTGAGCCGGGAGGGGCGCGTGGTGCACATATACAGCGACGACCTTGTTAGCGCTAATCTAAAATTGACCACTTTCGCAAACGCATCTCGCCGAATGCGCTAACGCGCTTTCGCCGACCCCGCTAACGTACTTTCACCAACTGCGCTAACGGAACTATGCTCCGATCGGGTATCCGACCCGGGAGGAGCGGGATATGGAGCGAAACGTAATGGGAGAGCTGAACGTCTACAGGGGGTCCGGCGCGAAGCCGAACTTCAGCGAGATCGCGAGGAGGCACGGCATGGACCGGCACACGGTCGCCAAGTACTGGCGGGAGGGCGAGTCCGCCGCCGACGGGAGGTCCGCGAGGGGCAGCGCCTTCGACCCGCTCGAGGAGGTGATCCGCGCGAAGGCCCAGCTGCCCGGGATGACCAAGATGGCAGTCTACGCGTTCCTGCGCGAGGGCCGCGGGGAGGGGCTGCCCGGGTACGGCGCCTTCACCGCGTGGTGCCGGGCCCGCGACGTGCCCTTCGGGGGCGCGGGCGGCCGCGAGCCGCACCCGCGGTTCGAGACGCCCCCGGGCAGGCAGCTGCAGTTCGACTGGAAGGAGGGCATGAGGCTCGTCGACTCGGAGGGCGAGGTCTTCGAGTTCAGCGTGTTCACCGCGACGCTCGGCTACTCCCGGAAGCACCGCTTCATACCGGTCAGGAGCCGCACGCTCGACGACCTGCTGTCCTGCCTGCTCGCCACCTTCACCCGCCTCGGCGGCGTCCCGGAGGAGTGCATCACGGACAACATGTCGTGCCTGGTGACCGTCTCGGGCCGCAGGAGGACCAGGCAGGAGAGGGCGTGGCGGTTCGCGCGGGAGGCCGGCTTCGAGCTCAGACTCTGCGCGCCGCGCTCGCCGCAGACCAAGGGCAAGGACGAGTCGGCCAACCGCTTCCTGAACCGCCTGCTCGCCTACGGCGGCGAGTTCACCGGGTGGAGCGGCCTCGCCGAGGCGGTGGCCCGGGTCGAGGCCCAGGCCAACTCGGAGCCGAACCGCACCACCGGCCTGCCGCCCGACGCGCTGTTCATGCGGGAGAAGGAGAGCCTGCGGCCCATCGGGAACCTCCGGCTCCTCGAGTCGATGGTGGGCGACGTGAGCGTCCAGACCGTCCCGCCGACCATGCTCGTCAGGGCCGCCGGCAGGGAGTGGTCCGTGCCCAGGCGCTGCATCGGCCGGCGCGTGAGCGTCATAGCGATGCCCGGCGGCCAGGTCGTTGTGAGGATGGCCGGCGAGGAGGTCGCCGTCCACGACGCCGCGTCCGGGCCGTCGAGGCCCATCAACTACGACCCCGACCACTATGGGCAGGCCCTCGAGGGGAAGCGGGGCCTGGCCGACGCGGACATCGCCGAGGCCGCGCGCGCCAACCTCGCGCTGCTCGACTCGCTCGGAGGGGCGTGATGGGCGCCGTCGCGGAGGGCAGCCCCTCGATCAGGGCGCAGGCGAACCTCTCCGCGCTCGGGCTGCACGAGATGGCGGCGTCCCTGCCCGACTACGTGAGGATGGTCGCCGCGGGCGAGCGGGGCTTCGCCTCCGCCCTCGAGGAGATGACGCGCGTCGAGGTCGCCGCCCGGGAGGTCAGGATCACCAACCAGCGCATACGTTCGTCGGGGTTCCCCTACGTCAAGGGGCTGGCGGACTTCGACTGGGACTTCCAGCCGTCGGTCCCGCGCGCAGAGATCGAGGAGCTCGCGACCCTGAGGTTCGTCGAGCGGGCCGAGAACGTCCTGTTCGTGGGGAGCCCCGGCGTGGGCAAGACGCACCTCGCCGTCGCGCTGGGCATCGAGGCCGTCAGGGCGGGGCGCGAGGTCAGGTTCGTGGACTGCGCCCGGCTCGTCGAGGACCTGGAGGACGCCTCGTCGCGCGGCATCCTCAAGAAGAGGCTCAAGTACTACGCCCACTCGAGGCTGCTGATCATCGACGAGCTCGGCTACCTCGACGTCGGCAGCGCGGGCGCGGACCTGCTGTTCCAGCTGATATCGACGCGCTACGAGCAGCGCTCGACGATCATCACCACCAACGTGGGGATCAGCGGCTGGGGCAGGGTGTTCGGGGACGACGTGGCGGCGAGCGCGATCGCGGACAGGGTGTGCCACCACTGCCACCTGGTCAAGATAACCGGCAGGTCCTACAGGCTGAAGGACCTGCCGAGGGACGGCCCCGTCAAGCCGTGACCGGAATCGGTGAAAATACGTTAGCGCAACCGGTGAAACCGCCTTTGCGCGAACGGCGCGCCTGTTTAGCGAAACTGGTGAAAAATAGATTGACGCTAACAGACCTCTCCCGCGAGCTCGTCGCCCACGCCGTCGGCGCCGGCGCCGACAGCTGGTGCGAGGGCCAGTGGGAGACATCGCCGGCGCAGCCCGAGGAGCTGCCGACCCAGCCGGTCGGGACCGTGGTCGAGCAGATCGCCCCGCCCAGGACGAAGCCCGGTTTCGAGAGGTTCGACTTCGGGAGGGCCGAATGATGGCGGGCGCGGGGGCGAGCCCCTACGAGCTCGCGAGCGACGCCGCGTCGAGGCTCGGGATCGCCGTCGGGGCGGAGGAGCTCGCGACCCTCGCCTCGGACCTCGACCTCGGCGACGGGGAGATGGCCGCCGTGGCCGCCACCTTCTCCTACCTTGCGGAGAAGAGGAGGCTCGCCTCCATCGAGACGCTGCTGAGGCTGAGCAGGCTGCCCAGGCGCGAGCCCAAGACCTTCGAGGGCTTCGACTTCTCCAGGATCCAGGGCCGGGACGCGGCCGCGCTGGGCAAGCTCCCGTCGCTGGCCGACCTCTACGCGCACCGCAACGTCGCCTTCGTCGGGCCCGGCGGCATAGGGAAGACGCACCTCGCGCAGGCCTACGGGCGCGAGTGCTGCATGCGGGGGCTCAAGACCTACTACATCAAGGCGACCGAGCTCAGGGACAGGTTCCAGAAGGCCGTCCAGCGGGGAAACACCTCGCGGGTCGTCTCCTCGCTCGTCAAGCCGTCGTGCCTCATCGTGGACGAGGTGGGGAGATGCGTCTACGACAGGCCGTGCACCGACCTGTTCTTCGATGTCGTCGACAGGCGCTACGAGAAGGAGGGGCCGAACGCGATGGTCCTCACGAGCAACATCGCCCCGAGCGGGTGGGATGAGTTCTTCACGGGCGACGACACGCTCCTCTGCGCCCTCGACAGGCTGTTCGACAAGGCGTCGGTGTTCGTGATGCGGGGCCCGAGCTACCGCGGCAGGGGGCTCGACACCTACTCGGTGGAGGCCGTCCCCCAGGCGGTGAAGGTGAGGGGGATCCAGCCCGAGGGGATGTAGGGAAGCGATAGGAAAGTCATAGATGCGGGCGTGTTGGCTAAAATGGGTCGGCCGGGATTGGTCAATCTCGGCCGACTATATTTGGCTAAATTATTCCGGCGCTAACATTCATGCAGTCATCTGCTAAACGAGTAATGTAATTGCCGCCCAATGAGACGTGTTTAACAGATGGACATTCTTCTTTAATCAGTTTCGCTAACGTAACTGCGGAAATCAATTGGAAACAGCCGCTCACCGAAATCCCAATAAACTCGATTTTTTCCCTCTGAATACGCTTAAGAAAGGCAGTTTCATAGAAGGAAATAAACGGATTATGCAAGGTATCCGCAAGCGATTTCATTATTTCTGGTGTCGAATAATAATCATAGGGCAGATCTATGGAGTTGAACGTGTATTTAACTCCATATGAGACGTGATTTATGATATAGAGTGCATTTCTAAAAATGTTTTCAGCATATTGTCTTTCTTTTAGATTAAAGTATCTCTTTGATCTGAAAATATCTTTTGCTTCGTCAACATTAAGTGCTGACTTTTGTATCAACTCGATTGTTAATTGAACATTCGAACTAAACGAATCCTTTGATTCCCGATACCTTTTACAGCACTCTTCGACATGTCTAAAAGATAGGAGGTCATCGTAAAATTCCACGTTTAAGTCAACAATGTCAACTTTGTATTGTTCAACCTCTTGAAGATATGACTTCAAAACAGGCAAGGCAAGATACGGCCCCACTGGACTCCATCCTGGGGGAAATACTAAAAGCGTTTTAGGCATATCAACGTCACATCTTTCGCAAATAATTCAATTGAAACACAACTACCATCATAA
>USJB01000030.1 GCA_900554905.1 uncultured Collinsella sp.
TGTTGACCTGGAAAAAAGACGGGGCAGACAAGCGCATCTGACCCTCGGCGATATTCTCGGTCCATGAGCCCTCTCCGGCGAGCATTTCGACCTTGGAGACACGGCGGGCCTTCTTTTCGCCCTTGCTCATCACGCGCACGATGCTCGTGGGATGAGCGGCGTCCGCCAACACGCGGGAGACCTGCGAGCGCGGAAAAGAGCCTGTGGGCGTCCAGAGTGCGACCTCGAGTGCCTTGGTGCGGCGCGATGCGCGAATGCCCACGCGTTCGAGCCCCAAGTCATGGCTGCCGCTTAGATAGTTGAGTGCGCCGACGACCGATTTGAGCGCCTTCGGGAAGCGCTTATCGAACAGCGGGCACGCATCGACGGTCACGATCTTGCTGGGGTCGGCTCCGTGCATGCCAAGGCGCACGCGACCGTTGACGACGGTCGGTTCGAGCTCGATTTTATTGCGGTAGCCCCAGTCGTCCTTGGTGTGGCGGATGGGCTGCACCAACTCATCGACCTGCTCAGGAGCGAACTTGCCGATGCGCTCGAGCGTGGAGCGCAGGTTTTGCTCCTTGGCGGCGAGCTGTGCCGTGCGTGAGAGATTGCCCCACGAGCAGCCGCCGCAGATGCCCACGAAGGGGCAGGGAGACTGAATGCGATCGGGGCTTGGCTCCAGAATCTCGGTGGTGCGGGCGCGCATGAACGACTTGCCGTCCTGTACGACCTCGGCCTCGACGGCGTCGCCTGCCACGGCGCCCTGCACAAAGACGGCCTTGCCGTTGTCGGCGTGCGCCAGCCCGTCGGCGCCGTAGGTCATCGATTCTATAGTGAGCTTCATATTCCTGCCTGTCATTCGCGTTGTTGTTCGCACCATGGTAACAGGGAAAAGCGCCCCGCATCCGAGGCTTTCCTCAAATGCGGGGCGCTTCTACAAACTGCTTCTACAAACGACTATTTCGTCTTGCCGGTAATGAGCGTCTTAAGACCCAGGCCGATCAGACCCAGGCCCATGCGCACGCGGCCGGGGCGATGGCGCTCGATGGCCTTGGTCTTGCCGGCGGGCTTATCGCGACGGGCGCTCGTCTCGGGTGCGGGCTTGGTGACCTGCGGCTCGGGCCGAGGTACAGGTGCGGGCTTGGGCTCAATGACGGTCGCCTGGACCTCTTGGACCTTGGGTGTGGCCGGCTGCGGCTCAGGAGCAGGGGCGGGCTTTGCCTCGGCGGCGGGCTCCGGAGTCGCAGTAGCGGGCTCGGGCGCTTTCTCCACGGCGGGCTCTGCGGCAGCCTCGGGCTCATTCACCGGGGGAGCGGAAACCGCTTCCGGTTTGGCAACTGCCCCATGTTCAACCTCGGCCTGAATAGCTTCTTCGGCCACGCGTTCCTTCTCCTGTGCGCGCTGCTGCGCGGCGGCCTCGGCGTTGCGATAGGCACGCTCCAGCAGGGCTTCCTGCGAGTTGAAGGGTTTCTCACCCTCTGCACGCTCCACGGGGACCCAGGTGCCGTCGCTCGTGAGGCTGCGGGCCTTCACGTTGTCGCGCAGCTGCATGCCCATGTACTCGTGCACTAGGGCGCGGCAGGTGGGGTCGAGCACGGGGAAGGCGATCTCCACGCGGTGCTCGGTGTTGCGCGTCATCATGTCGGCCGAGCTCAGATAGATCATGTCCGAGTCCACGCCAAAGGCGTAAACGCGCGCATGCTCCAAAAAGCGTCCGACGATGGAGCGGACATGCACGTTCTCGGTCTTGCCCGGAACACCGGGCTTGAGGCACGAGATGCCGCGGATGATCATGTCTACGCGGACTCCTGCGCACGATGCCTCAGCGATCTTGTCGATGACCTCGCGGTCGGTGAGCGAGTTGAGCTTAAAGAACACACGGGCGGGCTCGCCAGCGAGGGCACGCTGGATCTCGCGATCCAGGCCGCGCATAATGAGTGGCTTCAGGCCGACCGGCGCCACGCCCAGGAAGCGGTAATCGCCGCGCAGGTTGCCCAGCGACAGGTTGCGGAAGAACAAGTTGGCGTCCTCGCCGATGCCGGGATGGGCGGTCATGAGCATAAAGTCGCTGTAGAGTTTGGCCGTCTTCTCGTTAAAGTTGCCGGTGCCCAACAGCGTCAGGCGTGTAAGCGCCATGCCCTCGCGATAGGTGAGCTGGCAGATCTTTGAGTGGCATTTAAAGCCCTCGGAACCATAGATGACGGTGCAGCCTGCCTCTTCCAGACGCTCGGCCCACTCGATGTTGTTCTGCTCGTCAAAGCGGGCGCGGAGCTCCATGAGCACCGTGACCTCTTTGCCGTTCTCGGCGGCATCGATCAGCGACTCGCACAGGCGGCTCTGCTTGGCCACGCGGTAGAGCGTGATGCGCAGCGAGATGCACTCGGGGTCGTAGGCGGCCTCGTGCACCAGATCCAGGAAGGGGTTCATGGCCTCATAGGGATAAAAGAGCAGTTTGTCGTGCTGAAGCACCTGCTCGCGGATGGAGCGGGACATATCGATGGTGGGGTTGGGCTGCGGCCTAAACGGCGTAAAGAGCAGCTCGTTGCGCAGGTGCTCGGGAATCTTGCCCTCAATGCCAAAGACGTAGCCCAGGTCGAGCGGGATATCGCAGGTAAAGACCGAGCGACGCGAGAGCTCGAGCGCCTTGCGGATAGTCTTGAGCGTCTGCTTCTCGAGTGAGCCCGAGACGGCGAGCACTACCGGCTGCAGGCGCAGGCGCTTCTTGAGGATGCGCTTCATGTGCTGGCGGTAGTCCTCTTCCTCTTCGACGCCCTCGCCGTCTGGATCGATGTCGGCGTTGCGGGTGACTCGGATGAGTGCGCGGTCGAGTGGCTTGTAGGAGCCAAAGCAGCTGTCCAGGCAGGCGAGGATGACGTCCTCGAGCAAGATGTAGGAGTAGGTGCCGGTGGGCGAGGGGATCTCGACCACGCGGTTCATCGAGGCGGGAATCTCGATAAGGCCCAGCAGGCTCTCCTCGTCGGTGGCGCCGTCCAGACCACAGGCCAGATAGAGCGCGCCATTGCGTAGGTTGGGGAAGGGGTGGCGAGGATCGATGACCAGCGGCGAGATGACCGGCGACACGTAGGCCTGGAAGTAGCGGGTTACAAAGGTGCGCTCCTCGGGCGTAAGCGAATCGATGCGGGCGCGGTGAACGCCCAAGGTATCGAGCTTGCCCTCGATGCTCTTAAAGATGGACTCCCAACGGGTAAGGAGCCCGGGCATTTCGGCCATGACAGCATCGACCTGTTCGGAGGCGGTCATATTGCTCTTGTTGTCGACAGGTTGCTTTTTGAGCTCTGCCAGATCGGACAGGCCGCCCACGCGCACCATGAGAAACTCGTCGAGGTTTGACTCGAAGATCGAGACGAACTTAAGGCGCTCGAACAGCGGCACGGACTCATCAAAAGCCTCGTCGAGCACACGGTTGTCAAAGCGTAGCCAGCTGAGCTCTCGGTTCTGCGTGTACGAGAAGTCGCGAGGCGGTTTGCGCAGCTTTGCGGCGGCTTGCTTTTTTTCGATTTTGCTCGGCATATGCATCTGTCCGTTCAGTCCCCGCAGGGGACGGTAGCCTAACCCTATTCACTATTGTCTCAATTTAGTCGACTTGTGGCACGGACGTATTGTGCGAACGGTATCTTTACCTACTTCTTACGCTGTCAAGGCATGCGACTAACTGTCCAACTCGTTTTGAAAACAATCTATATCCATACTCAACTGATGAGGATGTATGAATAAGAATGATTGCTAGCTGAATATAATCGAATCCAAATTGAATCATGGACAGACGACATATATATGCAGAAAACAGTTTTAGCTATGCAATTCCTAAACATGAAATTATTTGTGCAATCTTGCTCAATTCCTTAGAAAAAAGAACGATTACCTCTGAAAACCTGCTTTAGAGAACTGAAGTGCATCATGGGGGAATCATATGCGATATACCGTTCATCGCACTTTGCTGACCGTTCGGGGGCGAGGTGGAATTGCGGGTGGAATTTGGATATAACTAGAGCTGTCAGCAAGCAGCGTCCGCTATGGAAGGGCGCTGAGAGATTCGGCCGAAAGGCCCGAAAGAAAGGTAGGAGGCCATGACGAAAGGTCTGCACGTGCCTTCCGAGATCGGCAAGCTCAGGAAGGTCTGCCTGCACCGTCCCGGCGACGAGCTCCTCAACCTGCCGCCCGACGAGCTCGAGCGACTCCTGTTCGACGACGTCCCGTTCCTGGAGGTCGCGCAGCAGGAGCACGACACCTTCGCCCAGATCCTGAGGGACCAGGGCGTGGAGGTCCTCTATCTCGAGAACCTCGTCGCCGAGGTGTTCGACCAGGTCCCCGGCGCCCGCGCCGAGTTCACCGACCAGTACATCGCCGAGGCCGGCATCCGCGGCCAGCACATGCCGCAGATCGTCCGCGAGAAGCTGGACTCCATCGAGGACAACCTCGAGTTCGTCAAGAAGACCATGGCCGGCATGACCAAGTCCGAGATCGACATGCCCCTCACGGCGTCCACGACCCTCGACTCCCTGGTCAACTCCGAGTCCGAGTCCGACCTGATCATC
The DNA here is from genome assembly GCA_900554905.1 of uncultured Collinsella sp. Taxonomy (GTDB): domain Bacteria; phylum Actinomycetota; class Coriobacteriia; order Coriobacteriales; family Coriobacteriaceae; genus Collinsella. Next base: position 4,539 of record USJB01000030.1, read on the forward strand.
GACCCGATGCCCAACCTCTACTTCACCCGCGACCCGTTCGCGGTCGTCGGCGAGGGCGTCAACCTCAACCGCATGTACTCGGTCACCCGCAACCGCGAGACCCTGTACGGCAAGTACATCTTCAAGTACCACCCCGACTACAAGGACGTCTCGCTGTACTTCCGCCGCGACTGCCAGTTCCACACCGAGGGCGGCGACGTGCTGAACATCAACGAGAAGACCCTCGCCGTCGGCATCTCCCAGCGCACCCAGGCCGCCGCTATCGACGTCATGGCCCAGAACATCTTCTGGAACTCCGACTCCAAGGTCGAGCGCATCCTGGCCTTCGACATCCCGGTCTCGCGCGCCTTCATGCACCTCGACACGGTCTTCACCCAGATCGACGTCGATAAGTTCACGATCCACCCCGCCATCATGGGCACCCTGCGCGTCTACGAGCTGACCGCCGGCAAGAACCCGGGCGACGTGAACATCCGCCTGATCGAGGACACCCTCGAGCACGTCCTGGAGGACGCCACCGGCGTCGACCAGGTCAAGCTGATCCCCTGCGGCGGCGGCGACCCGATCGCGGCCTCCCGCGAGCAGTGGAACGACGGCTCCAACACCCTGTGCGTCGAGCCCGGCAAGATCTGCGTCTACGCCCGCAACACCGTCACCAACGACGTGCTGTACAAGGAGGGCCTGGACCTTCTCGTCGTGCCCTCCGCCGAGCTCTCCCGCGGCCGCGGCGGCCCGCGCTGCATGAGCATGCCCTTCTGGCGCGAGGACCTCTAAGTCTTTCCGTTTCCGGTGCGGTCCCCCTACAACCGCACCGGTTTCGCCCGTCAAACGGGCAACACTAATACTTACGTAATTCATTTTTTCGAAAGGAAACGAACCATGGGTGTTAACCTCTCCGGCCGTAGCTTCCTCAAGCTCCTCGACCTCTCCACCGAGGAGATCGAGTACTTGCTCAAGCTTTCCAAGAACTTCAAGGATATGAAGCGCGCTGGCGTTCCGCATCGCTATCTCGAGGGCAAGAACATCGTTCTGCTCTTCCAGAAGACCTCCACTCGTACCCGCTGCGCCTTCGAGGTCGGCGGCATGGACTTGGGCATGGGCGTGACCTATCTCGATCCCGGTTCGTCGCAGATGGGCAAGAAGGAGTCCATCGAGGACACCGCCCGCGTTCTCGGCCGCATGTATGACGGCATCGAGTTCCGTGGCTTTGCCCAGGACGACGTCGAGGAGCTCGCTGCCAAGTCCGGCGTGCCCGTGTGGAACGGCCTGACCACTGAGTGGCATCCCACCCAGATGCTCGCCGATATCCTGACCGTCCAGGAGAACTTCAACTACGACATCAAGGGCAAGACCCTCGTCTTCATGGGCGACTGCAAGAACAATGTCGCTCGCTCCCTCATGGTCGTCTGCTCCAAGCTCGGCATGAACTTCGTGGCCTGCGGCCCCGAGGAGTGCATGCCCGCCGACGACGTCATCGAGGCCTGCAAGCCCATCGCCGAGGCCAACGGCTGCACCATCAAGCTGACCACCGACGTCAAGGACGGCGTCACCGGTGCCGACGTTATCTACACCGACGTGTGGGTCTCCATGGGCGAGCCCGACGAGGTCTGGGCCGAGCGCATCGCTCAGCTCACCCCGTATCGTGTCACCTCCGAGGTCATGGCTATGGCCAACCCGGGTGCCATCTTCCTGCACTGCCTGCCCAGCTTCCACGACACCAACACCACGATTGGCGCCGAGAAGTGCGAGCAGTTCGGCATCACCGAGCAGGAGGTCACCGACGAGGTCTTCGAGAGCCCCGCTTCCAAGGTCTTCGACGAGGCCGAGAACCGCATGCACACCATCAAGGCTGTCATGTACGCCACGCTCAAGTAAGAGCATCTAGCATCTCGCTCGGGGTGTATTGCTGCACACCCCGAGCAGTTTTATCTGGTAATAATCTCGCATCAAGCGGCAGGCACGGCACGGAAGAGCCGCTTCTGGCGAGATCAGTAAATGATTTATGAAGGGGGGATGAGAACTATGACTGAGACCGCTAAGAAAAAGCGCGGTATGCCTTCATCGTTCACCATTCTTCTTGCTCTGCTGGCAATTGTCGCAGTGATTACCGTTATCGTCTCCGGCACGTCCGGCGGCGCGGTTACCGCAGCCCGCCTGAGCGATTTCTGCACCGCCCCGATTAAGGGCTTCGCTGACGCTCTGCCCGTCTGCCTCTTCGTTATGATCCTGGGCGGCTTCCTCGGTATGATGACCGAGACCGGCGCCCTGGACAACGGCATCGCCGTTCTGGTGCAGAAGCTTAAGGGCAACGAGATTATGCTCATTCCCGTGCTGATGCTCATCTTCTCCCTCGGTGGTACCACCTATGGTATGTGCGAGGAGACCGTTCCCTTCTACGCCCTGCTCGCCGCTACCATGATGGCTGCTGGCTTCGACCCCATGGTCGGTGCCGCTACCGTCCTGCTCGGCGCTGGCTGCGGCTGCCTGGGCTCCACGGTTAACCCGTTCGCCGTCGGCGCTGCCGTCGACGCTCTGACCGGCGTTGGCATTGAGGTCAACCAGTCCATCATCATCGGCCTCGGTGCCGTCCTGTGGATTGTCACTACCGCTATGTCCATCTTCTTCGTGATGAGCTACGCCAAGAAGGTCAAGGCTGACAAGGGTTCCACCATCCTATCGATGCAGGAGCTCAAGGACGCCGAAGAGGCTCACGGCAAGGCTGCTTCCGAGGTCCACAAGGAGGTCAAGCTCACCGGTCGTCAGAAGGGTGTTCTGATTGCCTTCGCCTTCACCTTCGTCGTCATGATCGTCGGCTTCATTCCGCTGGCCGACCTCAACGAGGGCGTCGCCAACTTCTTCGACGCCGGCGCTGTCTACGACGCCGACGGTAACACCGTCGTCCAGGGCTGGTCTGCCCTGATCACCGGCCTGCCCATTGGCCAGTGGTACTTCGACGAGGCTTCCACCTGGTTCTTCCTCATGGCTGTCCTGATCGGTATCATCGGTGGCCTGTCCGAGAAGCAGATCGTCAACACCTTCATTACCGGCGCTGCCGACATGATGTCCGTTGTCCTCGTCATCGCTCTCGCCCGTGGTATCTCCGTTCTCATGGCTAACACCGGCCTCGACGTCTACGTCCTCGACGCTGCCGCCAATGCTCTGGCTGGCCTGTCCGGCGTGATCTTCGCTCCCATGAGCTTCCTGGTCTACTTCGGCCTGTCCTTCCTGATCCCCTCGACCTCTGGTATGGCTACCGTCTCCATGCCCATCATGGGACCGCTGGCTGTTAAGCTCGGCTTCTCGCCCGAGGTCATGGTCATGATCTTCTCTGCCGCCATCGGTGTCGTGAACCTGTTCACCCCGACCTCCGGCGCCATCATGGGCGGTCTCGCCCTGGCCAAGATCGAGTGGACGACCTGGCTCAAGTTTGCCCTTAAGCTCATCGTCGCGCTCTCCGTCGTCTGCGCTGTCATCCTGACCGTCGCCTGCGTGCTGCTCTAAGTACCCAACGGGTACCCCACGGAAACCTTGACGATCCTGTAAAGGATCACCTGGTCATCGTCTGTCCGGTGGGGTCAACCCACCGGTAGACTCCTACCTTTAGCCCCCTCCCGTTCCGTGCGCGGGAGGGGGCGCTCTTGTGTTCCGGCGTTTTACCAAACGCCGGAACCACTCGACGCTGCAAGCCCGCCAGAGCGGCAATCTGCCTTTCAACTTCGGCGGCATGACCAGAAGGTCAATGCCGCCTTGTTTCAAGGCACCTTGCTCGCTCTGGCGGGTTTTCGCTGACTTCACCAAAACATCGGCGTTGCCTTGATTCAAACTTGCCAAAAGGTAGTCGTTGGGGACGTTCTTGTTTGACTAGTCGTTTAAGAGCGTCCCCAACGACTACTTGGGGACGGAGGAAAAGGGATCATTTTCCGAAACCTTTCCGCAACAATCTGCTCTTCGCACTGCTCGACTCCGCTCGCAACGTCCCCTGCGCTACACTTAGTCGCACTGTGGCGCTGCTGCGCCGTGCCCGAACCAAGGGAGACCCTCATGAAGAACACTCAGCTGCTGCTGATCAACGATATGTGCGGCTACGGCAAGGTCGCACTTTCCGCCATGCTGCCGGTGCTGTCGCACATGGGCTACCGTATCCATAACCTGCCGACGGCCCTCGTTTCCGACACGCTCAACTACCCCAAGTTCTACATCCACGACACCACCGAGTACGTGCGCCAAAGCCTCGCCATCTGGGAGGAGCTCGGCTTTGAGTTCGACGCTATCTCGACCGGCTTTATCGTGACCGAGGAAGAGACGCGCATCATTTCGGACTTCTGCCACCGTCGCGCGCAAAAGGGTACCAAGGTGTTCGTCGACCCCATCATGGGCGACAACGGCAAGCTCTATGCGGGCGTGCCCGAGTCCACGATTGGCCTTATGCGGCATCTGCTGGAGTGCGCAGACTACGCGGTGCCCAACTATACCGAGGCATGCCTGCTCACCGATACGCCTATCGCCGAGCAAATTACGCCCGACGAGGCCCGCGCCCTTGTGGACGCCGTGCGCGAGCTGGGTGCCAAGTCGGTGGTCATTACGAGCGCCGTGGTCAATGGCACGAACGCGGTTATCGGTTACGACCATGTGGCGAGGGAGTACTTTACGATTCCCTTTGAGCTCATTCCGGTTTATTTCCCGGGCACGGGCGACACGTTCTCGGCGGTGCTCGTCGGCCGCGTTATGGCAGGTTGGAGTCTGCAGCGCGCGACGTCCGATGCCATGCGTGTGGTGGCTGAGCTTATCGAGCGCAATGCCGGCCAAGAGGACAAGTCGGCCGGCCTTCCCATCGAGGCCTGCCTGGATGTGATTGACCATGAGTAACGCCGGCGAGGGCGGCGCCAAGCCTGCGGGCGGGGGCAAGCCGCTCGGCGCGCCGCGTGGCAAGCGTCCGCGCATCCGCGTGAGCTGCGTGGACCAGCTGGGTGCGTGCCGCTGCCACCATGGTCACAAGCCGGGCGACGTCTTTGACTTCGACCGAGACCGCGGCAAGATGTGCGCCATGGCCTGCCACGTGGGCTTTCCCTATATCGATATCCTGCGCTATGGCGGAACCGTGCCTGGCAACGAGCCCGGCACGGCAAAGTTCTGCTGCCCCGAAGTCGATACGCTGAACGTCTGGCTTGCCGAGATCGTCGACGAGTAGTTGAGCGTGGATTTTCTCCCGTTTAGAGCGTACTTGAGCGCTCAAAGTGGGAGATTGTCCACGCTCAATTTGTATGCGGGAGATTATCCACGCTCATTTCGCGCCGAAGACGTGGCCCGCGACCTCGCTTGCCTACAGCTGCTCGAGCATAGCGGTACAACCGGCGAGCACGTCGCGGTAGGTGGCATC
>USJB01000031.1 GCA_900554905.1 uncultured Collinsella sp.
CAAGGTCGAAGCCCCGGTCGAGTAAAAAACGGCCTCGGATAGCCAATTGACCATCCGAGGCCGTTTGAATTCAGGCCTTTTAGTTGTCATCGGTGCATATAGACACCAGAGAAGCAAGCTCATCCTCAAGTTGCGGAGCAAAGTATCTAAAAGAAACCTGCGCTCCAGTCGGTATCGACTCAATCATATTCGCAGCATTATCTGAAACTCGGTACGATGCAGTTTCACCTGTCTTCAAATCCTCTATTGAACAGACAGAGTCTTCAGCATCAATCGACCTAAGCACGCCTTTTCCTTGTAACATCACATCGGCATGCCCGCCAGCTATTTCTAATGAACCTGAGTCTGTCGCAGTCACTTCTCCGGAACCTCCGCGCGATATCTCTTCCTTTGTTGAACAGCCCACCAATGAAGCCATCAGCACCAAAGACAGAGCTAGACGAATCGCCCTACTTCGAAAAAGTCGTTCCATAAGTCCACGCATAATAGCTCTGATCATACTTCAGGAAGGATAAAGATGAATTCCAGCCGTCCGCTATGCCAATCATCTGCCTTGTCTCTCCAGTTTTCTTACCAGTAAGTGTGGCGTAAGCCTCCGCTGTTACAGAATGGGCTGATCCGTTGTACAAACTCGCATGTAAAACATTCGGTCTATTATAGTTAATCTCATTTTGAATGCTCGCGATAGCCGGAGAGGAGACAGTGCGGGCGATAAGAGTACTTCCTCTGCTTGCGCAGTAATTTGTAAACCCCGTTGCACAGGTTGATATCGGCGTTCCACCCAAAACAACGCCGGGAACAGTCTGTTCTTCATCGGAAAGAGCATGGGTATTGGTGTAATTCCATATCTGCATATATTGCGAAGGGTCGCTATATAAATTGGCAATGCCATACAGTTCCGCAACGTTCGAAAAAGCTGTCACCATACAAGCATAGTGGGCGGTAAGCCTCTTAATCTCGCTTTCATCATATGACATAAACTGAGAAATGGAACGAAATCCAGATACTGTGTAATCCTGCATTTGAGTTGCGTAAATTACAACATCGTTCCAGCTTGAAGGTTTATTCGATAAAACGACAGGCCGTCCTTCTATGGAAACAGCCGGGATTGTTCTTCCGCAATTTGTTGTTATTGAACCGTCCAAAGATTGCACGCCGAATTCGAATGGATTGATCATTACGACTGGGTTATTGAAAGAATAAGACTCGACACCAAGATCTCCTCCCCGATCCATAGGGCTGACTAAGCCGTCTCCAAAACGATATCCCGTAAGTATTTCATCATCTGAAGCATCTAAAACCAAATAGCCCGCGGCTCTATTGGATGTCACAACCGGAACAATGTAACCAAGCGGGGACCCATCAACATCTACAAAAGGAATAGGGTCAGAAGGCGTATACGAATAGCCGAGGAGTCCCTTTATATATTTATCGGCAAGCTCTTGCGCAATTTCAGAAGTAAATTGTATCTGCTCACCATCAATATTGCCCGTCGAAGCAAAAACCTCTTTCGGACGTGCGGCTAAGGCGACAATTGAAGACGCGACAAGTTGCAGAAAACGACGACGCGAAAGCATATGTTCTTCTTTCTAGAGAAGCGACTTATAAGGTACTCCTATTCTATAATCTTTTTTGTAACGTTACAGCACTGGTTATATTTCAATTCGATTTGCTTATGTCCTTGCAACCCAATGCGTCTTTACGTTTTAAACGGAATTAGAAAATCACTCATAGCAAAAACGGGCTTTAATCCCAAAGAGATGACTTTGATTATGAATCAAACCAGCAGCCAGGGCATAGCTGCAGTGCAATTGCTACAAGAAAGGCCGCCCTTGGTGGCGGCCTTTCTACTTGCTACTAGTCGCGCGTCAGCTTGCGGTGAATACGATGCGGCTGGGCTGCGTCCTCGCCCAAGCGCTCGATTCGGTTGGCCTGATAGGCCTCGAAGTTACCCTCGAACCAATACCAGTTGCCCGGATTTTCGTCGGTGCCCTCCCACGCCAGAATGTGCGTGGCGACGCGGTCCAGGAACATACGGTCGTGGCTAATGACCACCGAGCAGCCCGGGAACTCGAGCAGCGCCGCCTCGAGCGAGGACAGCGTCTCGACGTCGAGGTCGTTCGTGGGCTCGTCGAGGAGCAACAGGTTGCCGCCCTGCTTGAGCGTGAGCGCCAGGTTCAGACGGTTGCGCTCGCCGCCGGAGAGCACGCCAGCGCGCTTCTGCTGGTCCTGGCCCTTAAAGCCAAAGCTCGCCACATAAGCGCGGCTCGGAACCTCGGTCTCGCCGACCATCATGTGGTCCAGGCCATCCGAGACGACCTCCCACAGGTTCTTATCGGGGTCGATGCCGGAACGGTTCTGGTCGACGTAAGAAATCTTGACGGTCTCGCCCACCTCGAGCTCGCCCGAAGTCAGCGGCTCCAGACCCACAATCGCCTTGAACAGCGTGGTCTTGCCCACACCGTTGGGGCCGATGACGCCCACGATGCCGTTGCGCGGCAGGGTGAACGAAAGGTCATCGATGAGCACACGGCCATCGAACTCCTTGTGCAGGTGATGGGCCTCGAGTACCTTGTTGCCCAGACGCGGGCCCACAGGGATGCGAATGTCGGTCCAGTCGAGCTTCTGGCTTGCGCGGGCCTCGGCCTCCATCTCCTCGTAGCGAGCCAGACGGGCCTTGTTCTTGGCCTGGCGGGCCTTGGGCGAGCTGCGCACCCACTCGAGCTCGGCCTCCATGCGCTTGGCGAGTTTGGCGTCGCGGTTGCCCTGCGCCTCGATACGCGCGGCCTTGGTCTCCAGATACGTGGAGTAATTGCCCTTGTAGGGATAAAGGTGACCACGGTCGACCTCGCAGATCCACTCGGCAACGTTATCCAGGAAGTAGCGATCGTGCGTGACGGCAAGCACCGCGCCCTGGTAGTTATGCAGGAAGTGCTCGAGCCACAGGATCGACTCAGCGTCTAGGTGGTTCGTGGGCTCGTCGAGCAGCAGCAGGTCGGGAGCCTCGAGCAGCAGCTTGCACAGGGCCACGCGACGGCGCTCGCCGCCGGAAAGTACGTTGACCGGCATGTCGGAATCGGGCAGCTGCAGGGCGTCCATGGCCTGGCCGAGCTTGGAATCGATATCCCAGCCGTCGGCGGCATCAATCTCGTCCTGGAGCTTTCCCATCTCGGCCATGAGGGCGTCCATGTCGCAATCCGGGTCGCACATCTCCTCGCCGATCTTGTTGAAGCGATCGACCTTGGCGATCATATCGCCAAATGCCATGCGCACGTTCTCGATGACGGTCTTGTCATCGTCGAGCGGCGGCTCCTGCTGCAGGATGCCCACGGTGTAGCCGGGGGTGAGCCTGGCATCGCCGTTGGAGACCTCCTCGATGCCGGCCATGATCTTGAGCAGGGTCGACTTGCCCATACCATTGGGGCCCACGACGCCGATCTTGGCACCGGGGTAGAAGCTCAGGGTCACGTCGTCAAGGATTACCTTGTCGCCATGGGCCTTACGAGCCTGATACATCTGGTAGATAAACTCCGCCATTTGCCTGTTTTATCCTTTCTACCTGCTGTTTCTCTATTCTTGTTTCGCCTAAGTGGAAACGAAATGGAAAAACCAGCTCTGAAACGTAACGAAAAAGGGGCATGGTTGCCCATACCCCCTAATACTACCTGGGAAAAGTTCCCCCGGAACATACTATGAACTGCGTACGCTAGTTTTCCGCAACCTTAGCGAGCGGCTCGCTGCGATTTGCGCCACAGCAGATACGAGTAGACGTAGACGGCTCCAACCGAACCAAACGCCAGAACCGCAATCACCGCGGCGACGACTTCACTCGAAAGCACGCTGCCTGCCACGCCCATCGCAATCAGGCCAACACCCAGCACCATAAAGCAGGCACCGCCAAAGCGCTGCGTACGGCGCCAGTTCTCGGGATTGGCAAGCGCCCAAGGCGTCTTGATACCGAGCGTATAGTTCTGCTTCACACGCGGCAAGTAGTTGCCTACGCCGATGAACAGCAAACCGACAACACCGGAAATCAGCACGTTGACCGAACCGACCGCCGGCACCACGCCCCAGACCGTAAGCTCACCCAACCAGCTTACGGCACACATGAACAAGGTGAAGGCGATTACGAAGCCCTGGTAGAACTTGCCCGAGGTTCGATATGCCTCACCTTTGGGGTCGATGCGCGGCACCACGCAGAACATTGCGAGAAGCACCAGAGGCAGCACGCCGAGCGCGGAGGCCATCCAGCTGGGACCCCAACCGTCGACGGCGCCGTTCGCGCCCCAGTGCGTGGGAATCTGCGCAGGCAAGCTCGGCATCACCATGAGATGCGCTACGACATTGGCGACGCACAGAGCGACCAGCGCAATCCACACGCGCGACGATACCCCCGTGGGGTGAATGCCCTTGTTTTCGTTATTCATCCTTATCACCTTCCGTGTTTGTAAAGCCCATAAACCAACCGATCAAGTCCTGCATGACGGTAGTGTTTAAGCTGTATACGATGTTTTGACCATGACGTTCGTCGGTTACCAACCCGGCGTTTTTGAGCGTCGCCAAGTGATGGCTCAGCGACGGCTTACTGATATCGAAATGCTCGGCAAGCTCCCCCGCCGTGCAATTGCCCTCGCGCAGCAACTCCAAAATGCGCCGTCGCGTTGGATCGGCAAGCGCCTTAAAACCCTCTCCCGGCATAAGACCCCCTTTCATCATCTCTCATGACGCGCACACTATACTCGATATTTAGATGTTTGTCTAACTATCTAATACAGGAACATCTATAGAACATTCGTTCGTATTTAGCTACAATGGAAGTTGAAGCAGATGGGCCAGCTCCCTCTACCCGAGAAGGAGATGGACTATGAGTATTGACGATGTCCTGACGTTGTTATTGCTTGTAATCGCGGCTGTGGAGCTCGGCATCCACATTGGAGGTCGAATGAAATAGCCGCCCCCGCGTAATGCGAAGACGGCCACTTCTCACGCTACAAACGTGTTTGGGAGTTGGCCAACCCGCGGCAACGGGTGCCATCTGCTTCATCTTATGCGAATCACTGCCTCATTTCAACAAGCCCCTAGGGCTCAAATGGAATCGCGATAATACCTATAATGACGATAGCTAAAACACGATTCGCTTCCCCATCGGAGGATGTCTATGACCGAAACCACAGCCGCAACCCCCAACGAGACACGCGACACCAAGCTCGAGATCATCATGGGCCGCGAGGCACTCGACAAACTCGCCGCCGCCACGGTGCTGGTGCTCGGCTGCGGAGGTGTGGGCTCCAATTGCTGCGAGGCACTTGCCCGCGGCGGCATTGGTCATTTCGTCATTCTGGATAAGGACATCATCGCGCCCAGCAATATCAATCGCCAGGCCATCGCCTTTCAAAGCACCATCGGCAAGCGCAAGGTCGATGTTATGGAAGCCATGATCCACGACATCAATCCAGCCGCTACCGTCATCAAGCGCACCGAATACCTGTTGAGCGACAATATCGACGAGTTCTTCGCGAGCGTTTTGGAGCAGACGGACGGCAAGCTCGACTACGTCGTCGACGCCATCGACACCATCTCGGCCAAGCTCACCATTGCCAAATATGCTCAGGACCACGACATTCGTTTGGTTAGCTCCATGGGCGGGGCCAACAAGCTCCATCCCGAGTGCCTCCGCTTTGCCGACATTTTCGATACGGTACGTGACCCCATGAGCCGCATCATGCGCAAAGAATGCAAGAAGCGCGGAATCAAGAGTCTGCATGTACTGTTTAGCTGCGAGGAATCGGTTAAGACACAGCCCCGCGACCCTTCCAATATCCACGAGCGCACCGAGCTCGGAACCGCCAGCTTTATGCCGCCCATCATGGGCCAGATGATTGCCGGCGAGGTTATCCGCCAGATCAGTGGCCGCGGCACCGAGCGCGTGCGCGCCGATGGCCAGCGCTTGGACTAGCGGAGCGCGCCGAGATGGAGCCCCGGTTATTTGATGCACACTGCCATCTTGATTTAATGGCTCACCCGGACGCCGTTGCCGATGAGGCAACGGCGCTGGGCTTGGGTCTATTTGATTGCGGCGTCGATCCACGCGACTTTTCGGCCGCAAACGAGCGCGCTCGTCGCCACCCGGGCATCATCGCCGGCGTTGGGCTTCACCCCTGGTGGCTCGCCGATGGCCACTGCGGTTTTGCCGAAGTCAATCTGCTTTGCGAAGTTGCTGCCCAAGAACGCTACATCGGCGAAGTCGGACTCGACTTTTCCGCGCGCTTTGCTGGAAGTGAGCCGCTACAAATACAGGCACTTAACCGGCTCTGCGATGCGCTCGTGCAGCATCCTCTTACCGGGCGCGTGATATCAATTCACGCCGTTCGTTCGGCAGGAGCCGTACTGGACGTCCTCGAATCGCATGGACTACTCATCCCAAACCCCGACTCCCCCGCTATCATCTTCCACTGGTTTAGCGGCACTTCGGACGAACTCACCCGCGCGCGTAATGCGGGCTGCTATTTTTCCGTCAACGAACGCATGCTCGCGACCAAGCGCGGTCGCGAATACGCACGACAGATTCCACTCGACCGCCTACTGCTCGAGACCGATGCGCCGGCCGAGCCAAACACAGAAACAAGCGCGCAGTCGCTCATCAGGTCGCTCACAAGGACCTCAGAACGCATCACCTCGCTCAAAAACTGCGACGCAAAGCGCATCGAGTCGATAGTTTTAACAAATGCGCGCTCTTTTTTTGACCTTCGCTAACCCCTGGTGTGCAAAAAATGCCAAATATGAGTACTGCTACCGGAATGGATACATTTCTTTTAACTTTCCAACCGCCAGAATAATCCTCGATTGTCCGCTAATTAAAGCTTTTACAGTCATTCATCCTGCGTTTTCACAAATCTTAAACCCCTCCAGACGCTCAAATCACGTCTGAAGGGGTTGATTTTGCTGCGACTAAATTAGTCACAGTACTCATATTTGGCATTTTTTGCACACCGGGTCCCGGGGAGGATCCTGCACCTCCCCGGGACCGCTCGGCTATTCGACGATTGGTGCTCCGTGGCCCCAAGAACCTTCCATACCGCACACGGTCGAGGCAAACCCGGCAGCAAAGTCGAGCGCGCGCTCGATGGCCTCGGCGCCATCCTCACCGCGCTTGGCGGAATCGAGATAGCACATCAAAAACGAAGTGAGGAACGAGTCGCCCGCCCCCATGGTGTCCTTCATGTCCGTTACCGGTTTAGCCAGCTGGCGGTAATAACGCTCGCCGTCGTAAGCAATGCAGCCCTCGGCGCCCGCCGTAGCCGACACAAAACGCGGACCCAGGCCCTTCACCCATGCCAGACGCTCGCGAATCTCGTCCTCGCTCGCGGCATCCGCCGCACTAAAGAAAGCAAAATCGACGTAGGGCGCAATCTGCTCGTAGTACTCGTCGGTGGAGTCGTCCGAAAAGTCAAAAGAGACCGTGACGCCCGCAGCCTTCAACTTGGGCAGCTCGCGCTCGGTAAAGCAATAGTTGCCCGAATGAACCACATCGAACTGCTTCATGTACGCAAGATCAAAGCGATCGAGGACATAGCGCGCATCGCCACGGATACCGCCCTCGTTGGAGCCAAGGAAGACACGGTCACCGTCAACGACGGTCACGCGAGCCGCTCCGTTCTCGCCAATCATCTGCTCGCACTTGTCAAGCTCGATACCCTCATCCTCGAGGCTTGCAATGACATGCTCGGCAGCGGCATCATTGCCAAAAATGCCCATGTATGCGGAGCGTGCGGCACCGCATTTCTTGGCATAAACGGCGAAGTTCACCGCATTGCCGCCGGGATACATGGTGTGGATATGCTCGTAGCGATCGACGACGTTGTCGCCAAATCCGAGCGCGTTAACGTTAAATGCCATGGCCTTTGCTCCTTCTAGTACTCGACAACACCCATATAGCGACGGAAATCGGGATCGTGATCAAACACCTTGCCGCGTGCAGCACGCAGCTCGCAGTTCATGGCGTAGAACAGCACCGGGTCCAGATAGGCACGGACGCTCGCCGGCACGGCTTCCATACCGTACTCCTTGGCATCGAGCACCATCAGCGTATCGGTATGCGTCTTAAGGAACGCCAGGGCGCGCTCGTCCATGGCACGGCACTCGCTGGAGCCCATCTGCAGGAAGTAAAAAACGCCATCCTGAGTAGCCTCGAAGGGGCCATGGAAGTACTCGGCAGAGTGGATGTAGCTGCAGTGCTGCCACTGCATCTCCATAAGAGAGCAGATAGCGAAACCGTAGGTCTGGCTAAAGTTGGGACCGCTGCCCAGAATATAGAAGAACTCGTGCTCCTGGCAAAGCTTGGCAAAGCGATCGCCCAGCTCGGCATTTACCTTCTCGCGTGCCGGGGGAAGAATCTTATCCATCTCGGCGATACCGGCATACATATCGGCAAGATCGGCGTAGCCCTCCTGCTGATCGAGCAGCTCTGCCGCAAGCGACAGCGAAATGCCAGCGGGGACCTCAGCCTGCGGCACGCCCTCGCCCCATGGGTAGACCCACGTGGTCCACTTGCCGGAGTCGATCTTAGATCCAGCGTTGTCGGTCTGGGCGATCACCGTAGCGCCGGCAGCAAGGGCAATCTCGCAGCCCTCGACGACCTCCGGGGTGTTGCCACTGTGGCTACAAGCGATGACCAGGGACTTCTCACCCAGACGACGCGGACGCATAATGTCGAATTCACGCGCGGTATAGATATACGAAGTGAAGGTGGTTGCCTCGCGCTGCAGAAGCTCATGAGCCGGGATCAAATCGATCATGGAGCCACCGCAAGCAATCCAGTAGACACTGTCGAACTTGCCCTTCTCGGCAATTGCCTCTTTGATCAGATCGTGTGCGTTCATATCCAGTTCCTTTCTTGTTTGGGCCGCAATCAATGACGTTGGTTGCGTGGCCGATAGTTGTTTTAGTCAATCAGATATTTCTCGAATGCGGCCATGTTCTTGGCATCTGCCGCCGCCGGGTCATCGTAGTAACGACCGTCCGTGATTTCCTGGCCCAGCATGCCGTCGAAACCATGGGCGTTGAGCGTGGCGACGAAGGCGTCCATATCGTGCTTGCCATCGCCCCACACCAGATGGCCATACGGGTCACCGTCGATAAAGTGCATCTCGTGAATTGCCCCATCACCAAAGGTGGCAAACCAGTCCTCGAGCGTCTCGCCTGCAACGCCCATCGCGGTTGTATCAACCATGGGCTGTAAGTACGGGCTCGCGACCTCGTCAATCATGCGCTTCGCATCGGAAACCGTCGTCACAAGGTTGCTCTCCTCGGGACGCAGGCTTTCCATCGTAAGCACCAGACCGTGCTCGCCGGCATACTCCGCCAGAATGGACAAGTGCTCGCGGCTGCGCTTCCAAGCTTCCTCGCGGTCCTCGTCCCAGTCGCCCCAGCCCGAGTTGACGGACATACGGTCGCACCCAAGTACCTCGGCAAGCTCAATGCCGTGCTTAAAGTACGCCAGGCTGCGCTGCTCATGCAGCGGTTTGCGTGCGCAATACTGCCAAGGATAGACAACATTCTCGGGGCACAGAGTACGATACCTAAGCCCACGGTCTGCAGCCTTTTTCGCCAGGACCTCAGCCTCAAAGTAGCCCGTATGGTCGAGCGTCACATGCGGCTCTGCGCACCACAGCTCAATGGACTCAAAGCCCAAACGCTGCTGCACATCAAGGAAGTAATCGAGCGACCACATGATGTAGTGGATATTCATGCCCGCAATCTGCTCGCGGTGCAGCGTCGG
>USJB01000032.1 GCA_900554905.1 uncultured Collinsella sp.
TTCCGATCTGCCTAATCGATCGGCTCAAGCGTGCCGTGGCTCAAGCCCATCCCCGCGGCGAATAGTTGCTGGGACGTTCCGCGCTGCACTCAGGTGTGTGGTTTTGATTGCGGGTTGGCAGGAAGAAGCATTCCTGCTATCATTCATCGGGTTGCTTCACGGCAACATGTTTTTATCACGCACGCGCGGCTACTTCATACCGTGGTGCCCGGGCTTTGGTAGCACATGTCCGGGTTGGTTTTGGAGGATGACCCCGCGCGGAGGCAAACCACAGGAGGTTTAACATGGCTACCAAGATTAATATCCGCACCCTGCTCGAGGCCGGCTGCCACTTCGGTCACCAGACCCGTCGCTGGAACCCCAAGATGAAGCCGTTCATCTTCGGTGAGCGCAACGGCATCTACATCCTCGACCTCAAGCAGACCATCCTCGACGCCGACCAGGCCTACACCTTCGTCAAGAACGTCGCCAAGGGTGGCAACGTGCTGTTCGTCGGCACCAAGAAGCAGGCTCAGGAGGCCGTCAAGAACGCTGCTGAGCGCGCCAACATGCCTTACATCAACCAGCGTTGGCTCGGCGGTATGCTGACCAACTTCGTCACCATCCGCTCCCGCATCAACCGCATGGAGGAGCTCGAGGCCATGGTCGAGGACGGCCGCATGGCAGTGCTGCCCAAGAAGGAGCAGGCTGTTCTCGGCAAGGAGCTCACCAAGCTCCAGACCAACCTCGGTGGCGCCCGCGACATGAAGGGTCTGCCCCAGGCTCTGTTCGTCATCGACACCAAGCGCGAGGAGAACGCCATCAAGGAGGCTCAGCGCCTGAACATCCCCGTCGTCGCTCTGATCGACACCAACTCCGATCCCGACGAGGTCGAGTACGGCATCCCCTGCAACGATGACGCTATCTCCGCTGTCACCCTTATGTGCGAGCTCATGGCTGACGCCTGCCTCGCTGGCTCCGGCAAGGAGCAGGTCTCCGAGGCCGAGATGGCCGCTGAGCCCAAGGCCGAGTAAATCAGTCCTATTTAAGTCTTTTTCATCTCTTTGAAAGGAACCACAATGGCCCAGATTACCGCCGCTATGGTCAAGCAGCTCCGCGAGATGACCGACTCCCCGATGATGGAGTGCAAGAAGGCTCTCGTCGAGGCTGACGGCGACATGGACGCCGCTGTTGACGTTCTGCGCAAGAACGGCCTCGCCAAGGCTGCCAAGAAGGCTGGCCGTGAGACCAACGAGGGCGCTGTCGCCGCGTTCGTCTCCGAGGATGGCAAGACCGGCGCTCTGCTCGAGCTTTCCTGCGAGACCGACTTCGTTGGCTCCAACGCCAAGTTCACCGGCTTTGCTTCCAAGGTCGCTGAGGTTGTCGCTACCACCGAGCCCGCTGACGTCGACGCTCTGCTCGAGAAGCCGATGGGCGAGGAGACCGTTTCCTCCGAGCTCACCGAGATGATTCACATCATGGGTGAGAACATGAAGATCTCCCGCTTCGCTGCCCGCAAGGCCGAGAACGGCGCTCTCGCTTCTTACATCCACATGGGTGGTAAGATCGGCGTCCTCGTCGAGTTTGCTTTCGAGAAGGCCGAGACCGCTCAGGCTGAGTCCTTCAAGACCTTCGCTCACGACGTTGCCCTTCAGGTTGCCGCCGTCGCCCCGATCTGCGCTACCCGCGATCAGGTTCCGGCTGAGACCGTCGAGCACGAGAAGCAGATCTACATGGCTCAGGCTGCCGAGTCCGGCAAGCCCGAGGCCATCCAGGAGAAGATGGCTGTCGGCCGTCTGGAGAAGTTCTACAAGCAGTCCGTGCTCACCGAGCAGGAGTTCATCAAGGACAGCTCCCTCACCATCAAGAAGTACGCTGAGCAGGTCTCCAAGGAGCTCGGCGACACCATTACCGTCGTTGCCTTTGACCGTCTGGTCCGTGGCGAGTAAATAAGCTCTTGTAGCTGGTAATGAGCAGGCTGTGGGTTTTACTCACAGCCTGCTTTTTCATGGCTCTTATCAGAGCCTTTGATATCATATTGAGAGTCTAATTAAAGGAGGATCGCTTTGTCCGACATCCGATATAAACGCGTGCTTCTTAAGCTTTCCGGCGAAGCACTGATGGGCGACGGCCAATATGGCATCGACCCCAAGGTTACCGACCATCTTGCCAAGCAGGTCAAGGAGCTGCTAGCCGTTGGCCATGAGGTCGGCGTCGTTGTCGGCGGCGGCAATATTTTCCGCGGCATGGCCGGCGCTGCCGGTGGCATGGAGCGTGCTCAGGCCGACTACATGGGCATGCTGGCAACCGTTATGAACGCGCTCGCCCTGCAGGATGCCTTCGAGCACAACGATGTTCCCTGCCGCGTTATGAGCGCTATCCAGATGAACGAGATCTGCGAGCCCTATATTCGCCGTCGCGCCATCAACCACCTGTCCAAGGGCAATGTCGTTATCTTTGCCGCCGGATCGGGTAATCCGTACTTTACGACTGACACCGCCGCGGCCCTTCGCGCCTGTGAGATCGGTGCCGAGATTCTCATTAAAGCCACCAAGGTTGACGGCATCTACGACAAGGATCCCGTCAAGTGCGCGGACGCCGTCCGCTTTGACAAGATCACCTATCATGAGGTGCTCGTTCGCGGCCTGCAGGTTATGGATTCCACGGCTACGGCACTGTGCCAGGATAACCGTATGCCGATTTTGGTCCTCAACATCGATGGCGAGGACACCGTCAAGCGCGCGCTCGCGGGTGAGCCCGTCGGCACGCTCGTCTATCAGGAGGATTAAGCATGGCAGAGAACATCACCGCCCACATGGACAAGTCACTCGAGTCCCTCAAGCATAACTTCTCCAAGGTCCGTACCGGCCGCGCCAATGCCAACATTCTGTCCGACATCACCGTCGATTATTACGGTGTTCCCACGCCGGTCACGCAGGTTGCCGCCGTCAAGACCCCCGAGGCCCACATGCTGCTTATCGAGCCGTGGGATAAGGCGCTCATCAATGCCATCGTCAAGGCTATCAGTGCCTCCGACCTGGGCATTACCCCCAACTCCGATGGTACCGTCGTGCGTCTGCCGTTCCCGGCTCCCACTGAGGAGCGTCGTCGCGAGCTCGTCAAGGAGTGCCGCGAGTACGCCGAGCAGGCCAAGGTGTCTATCCGTAACATCCGTCGCGATTTCAACAACAAGCTCGAGCGCGATGAAGAGCTCACCGAGGACGATGTCCGTCGCGAGCAGGCCAAGGTCCAGAAGCACACCGATGAGTATGTCGCCAAGGTCGAGGAGCTTCTGAAGGAAAAAGAAGCCGAGGTCATGGAGATCTAAGGTGCAATACGACGAGCATAAACTGGTCGAGTACTTTGCCGACGCCCCTGCGGGCGTCGGTTTTTCCGACCTTGACCTCAATAACATTCCGCACCATATTTCGTGCATCATGGACGGCAACGGCCGTTGGGCCACGTCGCGCGGTCTTGCACGCACCGAGGGCCACAAGGCGGGTATCGTCTCCCTTCGTGAGATTATTACCGCCTGCGTGCGTCTGGGCGTCGACGTGCTTTCGGCCTATGCGTTTTCTACCGAAAACTGGAACCGCCCGCAGCATGAGGTCAACGTCTTGATGCACCTGTTTGCCAAGACGTTTATCGATGAGCTGCCGCTGCTTAAGCGCGAGAACGTCCGCGTTGTCTTTTTGGGCGATATTTCCGCGCTGCCCAAGAAGACCCGCGACGTTTTTGAACGCGGTCTTGCCGAGTGCGCCGATCACACCGGTATGACGCTGGCGCTTGCCGTCAACTACGGCGCGCGTGCCGAGATTACCCGTGCTGTCCGTCAAATCGCACTCGACACTGCCGCCGGTAAGATCGATCCTGCCGCAATTGATGACGACATGGTGGCTTCCCACCTCTATACCGCCGGCCTTCCCGATCCTGAGCTTGTGATTCGCACTTCTGGTGAGCTGCGCCTTTCGAACTATCTGCTGTGGCAGGTTGCCTATTCCGAGTTCTATGTCACCGATACCTATTGGCCCGACTTTGATCGTTGGGGCCTTGTCGACGCCATTTTGGCCTATCAGGGCCGTGACCGTAGGTTTGGTGGACTGAGCAAGACCGAGGAGGCTTAATCGTGTCTGATCGTCCCAAGGCATCTTCTCCCAAGACGCCTTCGCGCAAAGCTGTCACTGCTGGCGCGCCTGCAGCGAAGGGCGGCACCGGTTCGTGGCTGTCGGGCTTTATTACCCGTGCCGCCGCCGGTATCGTCTACGCCGTTGTCTTTATCCTGTGCCTGGTTTTGGGTATCGTGCCCACGGCCATCTTTGTTTCTGTCATGAGCGGTCTGTGCTGCTATGAGTTTTTCCGTATGACAAGGCTCGATGGCAAGATGGCTAACGAGCGCATGGGTATCGCTGCCGCCGTACTCTTTCCGCTGTCGGCGTTGGGCGATTCGATGTTGCTGAATGCCCTGCTTTTTGCCCTGATGCTCGCTGTGGGCATTTGGTATGTCTGGTCGCCGCGTACCCGCATCTCTGATGTGGCCGTGACGCTCATGGGTCCCATCTACACTGGCTTTATGCTGTCGGCTATCGTGCTGCTGCGCGATGCCGTGCCCGGTTTTGCCGGCGCCTTGCTTTCGGTGGGCGTTTGCGCGTCCCTTTGGGTCTCCGACTCTTTTGCCTACATCGTGGGCAGCCGCATCGGCAAGCATAAGATGGTTCCCAAGATCTCTCCCAAAAAGAGCTGGGAGGGGTTCGTCGGCGGCATCCTGGGCTCGGTTTTGATTTGGCTCATCCTGTGGGCGACGCACTTCTATAAGCTCAGCCTGCCCTATGCGCTGCTGTGCGGCGTGGTTGTGTCCATTCTGGGCGTTATCGGCGACCTTATCGAGTCGCGCATCAAGCGTGGCGTGGGCGTCAAGGATTCCGGCAACCTTATCCCGGGCCATGGCGGCATGCTCGACCGTAGCGACTCGCTTATCTTTGGCTGCATTACCGCTCAGCTGCTTTTGATGATCGGAGGCGTGCTGTAATGTCTTTCCAAACGACGTATGGCCCCGATGGACGCCTTCGCGTTGCCATCCTGGGTTGTACGGGCTCCATCGGCACCCAGGCACTTGATGTGTGCCGTCAGCATGCCGATTGCCTGCAGGTGACGGCGCTGTCCGTTAACTCTAGTACCTCCGAGCTCGTTGCCGCTGCCCGCGAGTTCTCGGTTTCAGCGGTTGCCGTGGCCGATGTCGCTCATGGCGATGACGCCGTGCTGCAGGAGTTGCCCGAGGGAACGAAGCTCGGCGTTGGCGCGCAGGCGGTTTGCGAGCTCGCGCGTCGCGACGATGTCGACTGCGTGCTCGTTGCTATTGTGGGCGCCGCCGGTCTCGAGGCGAGCCATGCGGCCTTGACCTCAAATAAGCGCCTTGCCCTTGCCAACAAGGAGTCCCTCGTCGTCGGTGGCGACTTGCTTATGCCGTTGGCACAACCGGGCCAGCTTATTCCAGTCGACTCTGAGCACTCCGCCATCTACCAGTGCTATCTGGGGGAGGACCCGCGCGAGGCTCATTGTATTTGGCTCACCTGCTCGGGCGGTCCGTTCTTTGGCCGCACGCGCGACGAGCTCAATCGCGTGACGCGTGCCGATGCCCTCGCACATCCCACGTGGGCCATGGGTGCCAAGATCACCATCGACTCCGCCACCCTCATGAACAAGGGCTTGGAGCGCATTGAGGCCATGCATCTGTTTAACTGCGACCTCGATTTCATTAACGTGGTCGTGCAGCGTCAGTCCAAGATTCACTCTATGGTCGAGTTTGCCGACGGCTCCGTGATGGCGCATCTCGGTGCTTCCGACATGCGTATTCCCATCCAGTTCGCGTTCTCGTATCCCGAGCGTTGGGATACCCCGGCGCCTCGTATCGATTTCCGCGAGCTGGGGCAGCTCACGTTTGATGCTGCCGACATGGATACCTTCCGCTGTCTGGCACTGGCCGAACGTGCCGGCAAGACGGGTGGCACCATGCCGTGCGTGCTCAATGCCGCCAACGAGGTCGCCGTCGATGCCTTCCTGCATGATGGCTGCAGCTTTACCGATATCGACCGCATTGTGGAATCCTGCATGGATGCTCACGATGCGCAGACGGTCGATTCGTTTGAACAGCTTCGCGACATCGATGCGTGGGCGCGTGAAAAGGCCGCGCAGGTGCTCGCCGCATCCCGTTCTTAACCCATAAGGATTGCTTTTTCGTTTTATGGATACTGTTCTGAGCGTTCTCTCATCGGTCTTTTGGGGCCTGCTGATGCTTTCCGTCCTCGTGTTTTTGCACGAGGGCGGCCACTTTTTGGCGGCGCGTGCCTGCGGTGTCCGCGTGACTGAGTTCTTTTTGGGCCTGCCGTGTCGCTTTGATATCCACCACACATCGCGTCGCATCGGCACCAAGTTTGGCGTGACGCCGCTGCTGCTGGGTGGCTATGCTGCCATCTGTGGCATGGATCCGACCGATGTCTCGTGTGCCGATCGCGTGCTCGCGGCCATCTATCGCCACGGCCGTGTGACGGTGGCCGATCTTGCTGTCGAGCTCGAGCTGTCCGAGGAGGATGTTCTCGAGGCTTGTGCTTTGCTGTTGGGCTGGGGCTCCATCGCCCCCTGGTATGAAGAAGGGGAAAAGCCTTCGCCCAGTTACTATCCCACCAAGTACCAGACCCTGCCGCGCGATGCTGCAGGATATACCACCTTTGACGGTCGCAAGTTCGATCGAGAGCATGCGACTGCCGAGGGCGATGTATGGGAACTGCCGTGCGGCGAGGCCGAATTCCTTGCACGTGAGCGCTCGCACACCTATTTGGGCCAGGGCTTTGTTAAACGTGCCTTTATGCTGCTTGCGGGCATTATCGTCAATATCCTGACGGGCTTTTTGCTCCTTATGAGCATCTATTCCATCGCAGGTGTCACGGTGCCGGTGGATACCAATGTGATTGGCCAGGTTGACGAAGGCTCGATTGCCGCCGCGGCGGGAATCGAGGGCGGCGACGCGATCCTTTCGGTCGACGGAGTATCGTGCTCTACCTGGATGGACGTTTACGATGCCATTGGCAAGGCTGCCGGTAAGGACGATATCGCCATCGAGTACGAGCGTGACGGCAAGCGGCATTCGACCACGGTTGCACTCAAAGAGGACGAGCGCCTAGGTGTGTATGCCTCTACGCAGGTGGTCCGTTTAGACCCCATCACGTCGGCTCGTCTGTCCTTCTCCTATGTCGTGCAGACAGCGGAGGGTGTGATGCGCCTGCTCCAGCCGCAGCATACGATGGAGATTCTCGATCAGTCTTCTTCGATCGTGGGCATTAGCGTTATGTCCTCACAGGCTGCTGCTGCCGGCCCTGCCACGTTCCTTTCGTTTGCCGCCCTCATTTCGTTCTCGCTTGGCTTTATGAACCTGCTGCCTATCCCACCGCTCGATGGCGGCAAGCTGGTCATCGAGATCATTCAAAAGATTGCTGGCCGCGAGCTTCCGCTCAAGGTCCAGACGATTGTGAGCTATGTGGGCATCGCGCTCTTTGCGCTGCTGTTTGTCTATATGCTTCGTTCCGACGTCCTTCGATTTATCCTGTAGGGGAGTGTTTGGATTGTCTTTATCCCATCCTTTGCCTCGCGAGTTGACGCGCCCCGTGCATGTGGGCGGTGTGCAGATCGGTGGCGGCGCGCCGGTGGTGGTCCAATCCATGACCTGCACCGATACCGCTGACGCCCAGGCAACGCTTGCGCAAGTGTGCGCGTTGGCGCAGGCTGGCTGCGATATCGTGCGTGTGAGCGTGCCCACCGAGGCCGCGCTTGAGGGTTTCCGCACCATCTGTGCCGAGTCTCCGGTGCCGATCGTCGCCGATATTCACTTTAACCATAAGCTCGCCATCGGCGCCGTCGAGGCTGGTGCCGCCAAGCTTCGCATCAATCCCGGCAATATCGGCGATTGGGCTAAGGTCGATGCCGTGATCGATGCCGCGGGCGCCGCTGGGTGCGCGATTCGTATCGGCGTCAATGCCGGTTCGCTCGAGCAAGATATCGCCGAGCGCGACGACCTCACGCAGCCCGAAAAGCTCGTGATGTCGAGCGAGCGCTTCGTCAAGCACTTTGAGGACCGCGGTTTTACGAACATTGTGCTTTCGGCCAAGGCCCATAGCGTGCAAACGACGCTTGATACCTATCGAGCCCTGTCGCGTGAGATTCCCCACGTTCCGCTTCACCTGGGCGTGACGGAGGCGGGGACCAAGCTCCAGGGCACCATCAAGAGCTCGGTGGGCCTTGGTATCCTGCTGTCTGAGGGTATCGGCGACACCATGCGCGTCTCTCTCACAGCTGATCCGGTTGAGGAGCCGCCGGTTGTCTGGGGAATTTTGCAGTCGCTGGGCCTGCGTCGCCGTGGTCCCGAGATTGTCTCGTGCCCCACATGCGCCCGCTGCCAGGTTAACCTTATTCCCATTGCCGAGGAGGTTACCGAGCGGCTTAAGAACTACTCCGCGCCGCTTTCGATCGCTGTGATGGGATGTGCCGTTAATGGCCCCGGCGAGGCTTCTGATGCCGATCTGGGCGTTGCTTGCGGACGTGGTCAGGCCTTGCTCTTTTCGCATGGCCAGATCATTGGTAAAGTAGCTGAGGACCAAATTGTCGACGCGCTTATGGCCGAGGTCGACAAGCTTATTGAGGAGAAATAAATGACTCGAGCAATGTATATGTCTAAGCTCTATGCGCCGACGCTTAAAGAGGATCCGGCCGACGCCGAGCTTGCAAGCCATCGTCTGCTGCTTCGTGCCGGTATGATCCGCAAGGAGGCCGCCGGTCTCTATTCCTATCTGCCGCTCGCTTGGCGCTCGATTCGTAAGATCGAGAACATCGTGCGCGACGAGATGGATGCCGCCGGCGCCCAGGAGCTCATGATGCCCATTATGGTCGATGCCGAGCTGTGGCGTGAGTCCGGCCGCATCGATGCCTATGGTAAGGAGCTCGTGCGCTTTGACGACCGTCATGGTCGCGAGTTTGTGCTGGGCCCCACGCACGAGGAGACCGTCACGGCCCTGGTGCGCAACGAGCTGCGCTCCTATAAGCAGCTGCCCGTCAACCTGTACCACATTCAGGACAAGTTCCGCGATGAGTTCCGTCCCCGCTTTGGCCTGATGCGCGGTCGCGAGTTCATCATGAAGGACGCCTACAGCTTCTCCGCCACGCAGGAGAGCCTGCAGGAGGAGTACGACAAGATGAAGCAGGCCTACGCTAACATCTGCGAGCGCTGCTACATCAAGGCCCTGCCCGTTGTTGCCGACTCCGGCGAGATCGGTGGCGATACCTCCGTCGAGTACATGGCTTTGGCCGACGCCGGCGAGGCTTCGCTCGTCTACTGCGACGATTGCGGCTTTGCTGCCGATGACGAGGCTGCAAGCACCAAGGTCGTTGTGACCGAGGGTCCCGGCGACGGCACGCTCACCAAGGTCGAGACTCCGGGTATGGGCACCATCGAGGCCGTCGCCAAGTTCTTCGGCTTCCCCGAGAACGGCACGCGCAAGTCCCTGGCGTTGATCGATGCCGAGGGTAAGCCCGTCGTGGCCATCGTCCCGGGCGATCATGAGCTCAACGACTGCAAGGCCGAGCATGTCTTTGGCAAGGGCTATCGCATGATGACCGACGAGGAGCTCCAGACTTACGGTCTGCATAAGGGCTTTATCGGACCGGTTAACCTGCCCGATGGTATTCGTCTGGTCTGCGACGAGAGCCTGCGCGAGTCCAAGCAGTGGGCTTGCGG
>USJB01000033.1 GCA_900554905.1 uncultured Collinsella sp.
GGTCTGAGTGTGCCCGATGATGTGTCCGTGATCGGCTTCGACGATGAGCTCTACAAGACGATTCCCAACTCGATTCTGACGTCGGTGAAGTTCCGTCACCGCGAGCTGGGCGTCCGTGCGCTTAACGAGGTCGTCGCAGGTCTGGAAGCCCCGAGCTCCAGAAGCCGTACGCTTGTCTCGGGTGTGCTGGTCGAGCGTTCCAGCGTAAAGGACCTGCGGGCGTAGACGTGCTCGGCCTGTTTGTCTCAATCTGTAACAGGTAGGGCCGAAAATCTCAGCTAGATGTTACAGATTGAGATTTTTGGCCCGGCTTATTTCGTTTGTCTCGATCTGTAACAACTAGACGGTCAAAAGTGGTCTACATGTTACAGATCGAGATTGTTCGGCCCGGGCCACCCGTTCGTCTAAATCTGTAACAGCTAGGGCCGAAATACTTGACTAGATGTTACAGATTGAGACAAACCGACGCCCTGCCCCGCCCCATCCACCTGCCGCCACTTGATATTCGCCGATTTTCGTTGTGCTGTTGTGCTCCCATGCCATATCCTCTAGACAACTACGCGGCATCATCGCCGCCGCGCCTACAAGAGAGGAATGTCCATGACCGCACCTGCATCCAGGCTGCTCCAGCCCATTACGGTTGGCCCCCTTGAGCTCAAGAACCGCATTATGTTCCCGCCGCTTACCACCGGCTACGAGGAGCGCGACGGTTCCATCGGCGAGCGCAGCCTGGCCTTTTACGAGCGCTTGGCCCGTGGCGGCGTGAGCTACATCGTCATCGGCGACGTCGCTCCCGTCATGACCGCAAGCCCCACGCCCAAGCTGGCGACCGACGCTCAGATCCCCACGTTTAAGGCCCTGGCCGACGCCGTCCACAAACACGGCGCCAAGGTCGCGCTGCAGCTGTTCCACCCCGAGTACGACGTGCCCGGTGTCGGCCGCATGGTTATGGGATCCATGGCTGCCGCCAAGGCCGCGCAGGAGGCCAAGGCCGCCGGCGACGAGGAGACCTTTGCCGCCAAGATGGCCGAGTCCAACGAGATCCGCAACCAGGCCTACGCCAAGCTGCACCACGACATGCAGCACTTTGTGAACGAGGCGAGTGTGGAGCAGCTCACCCAGATCAAGGAGGCCATCGCTGCCTCGGCCGCTCGCGCACAGCAGGCCGGCATCGATGCCATCGAGGTCCACGGCGACCGCTTGGTGGGTTCGCTGTGCTCGGCCATCCTCAACCAGCGCACCGACGAGTACGGTGGTTCGTTCGAGAACCGCGTTCGCTACGCGCTGGAGGTCGTCGCTGCCATTAAGGAAGCCGCGCCGCAGCTGATGGTGGAGTACAAACTCCCCGTGATTATGGAGAACCCCGACGGCACGCCGCGCGGCAAGGGCGGCCTGCAGCCCGACGAGGCCTGCGAGTTTGCCAAGCTGCTTGAGGGCGCGGGCATCGACATGATCCAGGTCGCACAGGCCAACCACACCGGCAACATGGGCGACACCATTCCGCCCATGGGCGCCATGCCCTACAACTGGACGCTGCCCGTGGCCGAGCGCGTCAAGGCCTTGGTCTCCGTGCCGGTGGCAACCGTCGGCCGCGTGGTTTCGGTCGAGGCCGGCGAGAAGATCCTGGAGGATGGCTCGGCCGACATCATCGCCTATGGCCGCTCGCTCATGTGCGACCCCGACATTGCGCTGAAGGCCGCCACGGGTGAGCCCATCCGCGAGTGCCTCAACTGCAACAAGGGTTGCGTCGACGCGATTCAAAACCGCAAGTACATTTCGTGCGTGCTCAACGCCGAGAACGGCGACGAGGCGACCATCGCCATTAAGCCAGGCGAGGGCGACAAGAAGATCGCCGTGGTGGGCGGCGGCATCGCCGGCCTGGAGGCCGCGCGCGTGGCGGCCAAGCGCGGCTACGATGTGACCGTCTATGAGGCGAGCGATCATCTGGGCGGCCAGATTGTGCTGGCAGCCGCGCCTCCGCGCAAGGACGAGATTATGCGCTCCGTTGAGTACTACGAGAAGATTCTGCCTGGCTTGGGCGTGAAGGTTGAGCTCAACCATGCCGCTACCGCTGAGGACCTCAACGCCGCCGATGCCGCGATTGTGGCCGTGGGCGCACACGACGTGGTCATTCCCGTTCCGGGTGCCGATTCGGACAAGGTCGTCTCGAGCTGGGACGTGCTGGCCGGCAAGGTGGAGCTTACGGGCCGCGTCGCCGTCATTGGCGGTGGCCTGGTGGGCACCGAGACTGCCGAGTACCTGCTGCAGCGCGGCTGCGAGGTGGCGATCGTGGAGATGCTCGACAAGATTGCCGCGGGCGAGTCCGAGACCATTCTGCCGCTGATCATGAGCGACTTTGCCGAGCACAACGTGGAGCAGCACGTGAAGACCCGCCTGACCGCCATTACCGACGAGGGCGTGGAGGCTGTTCACACCACCGAGGACGGCGCCGAGGAGCCAGTAAAAATCGCCTGCGATTACGTGGTGATGGCCGTGGGCTCCAAGGCCAACGCGTTTGACTTGGATGGCGTGACGGTGCCCGTGACCCGCGTGGGCGACTGCTCGGGCGAGCGCACCGCCGACATCGCGAGCGCCATTCGCACGGCGTATCACGCGGCCAACGAGCTGTAGTTGAACATCGCGGCCAGGCGGGGCGGTAGCACGGATCCGTCTCGCCCGGCTGTGTCCCGTCGGGTGTCAACCGGTGCGGGGCCTGCAAGCGCAGCAGGTCCCGCCCTTTTTGTTTTGCTCCGGTGGATAGCAATGCGAGGTAATCATGAGGAGTGAGGACGTCTACTGCCTTGCGGATCACTCAAAATTATTGGGGGAGGGGTTAATAATTATATCCTCTATATCAAAGGACATAAAGAGATGCCAATTTTGTTGACAAGCGAATGACGATTAGCTGCGAGTCAGCTACCAGCGTAAATAATCGATAAAGAAATGTCGTAAATTGGTGCCAAATGTCCAGATAACGCCGCGTCTATTTTAATTAACTGTTTTGAGCAAACAGCAAAATGCTACTATCTAGCATGCACGTAAGAAAGCAGATTAACGGTTAAGGCTAAGAAGTGGCAGGTATGTCGGAAGCAACTAGGACTCGCACGCATGCGCCCGAGGTTAGGCAGCGCGCCGTCGAGATCCTCCAAGAGGGGGTCGGTCATCGCGCCCTCGCCGCGGAGCTTGGCATTCCCCAGGCCACGGCTCGTCAGTGGGCCCGCGCATATGCCGTGGGCGGTGCCGACGCCGTTCTCAATGCCGGTTCGCATCATCACACCTACTCGTACGACGTAAAGCTCGCTGTGGTTAAGGACCGTCTGGAAAACGGCTTGACGGTTCGCGAGGCCATGATCAAGCACAAGATTCCCAGCGAGTCTTCGGTCAAGGCTTGGTGCCGTCAGTACCGCGAGAGCGGTGAGGCCGCACTGGTCGATAAGCCGCGCGGTCGCAAGCCGCGCGTTAAGCAGGCAGAGTAGCAAGAGGGTGCGCCCACAGGGGCGCATTTTTCTTGCCGCGCCAACTTTTTGGACCGGCGCGAGCCTGTCGGGACATCCTCCAACGTGGCCAATAAACTGCACGCAGTGGCCCGCGCGCCTGTCGCTGCGATAGGTGGAGCGTCACCCCTCTGCTCCAATGCGGACAGACTCCTTACCCCGTACGCCTAAAACTCCCCAGTTGACCGAAAACCCGCCGCTGCTACTCCTCAATTGAGCTATAACGTTAAACAATTGCAGCGTTTTTGCATGGGGGAGTGATGGTATGACGCTACTGTATTTCCTTACCCTGTTTCCGCTGGTACCGGCGCTGGGCATGCTGCTCGCGCGCGGTGACCGCGCCCGCGATGCGGTGGGGCTCATAGGTTCCGGCATTATTATGGCGGTGACAGTTGTAGTCGCCGTCATGTTTTTTGGCACGGGTCCGCAGAGCTTTGAGGTTGCCCCCGGCACCTCGCATGTGCTCTCGATCATCAGCTCCGTCATCGACGTGATCCTGTGCGCCGTCATCCTGTACAACGCGTACAAATATAGGAACGCGCTCACCACGGTGCTCGGCATAGTCCAGTTGATGGGCTCCGTTGTCTTTGCGGCCATGACGTTGCCCGCGGCCGAAGCCGTCACGGCAACGCCGCTCTACCTAGACTACATGAGCGTGATCATGGTCCTCGCCGTCGGCATTGTCGGCAGCCTAATCTGCGTGTATGCCCTGGGCTACATGAAGGACTTCCAGGCCCACGACGAGCACGAGGCCGCGCTGCGCGGGCAGACCGCGCCCGACCGACGCCCGCAGTTCCTGGCGCTTATGTTCCTGTTCCTCTCGGCCATGTTCGTCATCGTGACGAGCGACAACCTTGAGTGGCTGTTCTGCGGCTGGGAAATCACCACCGTGTGCTCGTTCCTCATGATTGGCTACACGCGCACGCCCGAGGCCATTAAAAACGCCTTCACCCAGATCATCCTGAACATGCTGGGCGGCATCGCGTTTTTGGCGGGCCTTATGTTTCTGCACGTCAACGGCATGCCGCTGACCATCTCGGGCATGATTGAGCTTTCCGGCGCCGGCACCGCGCAATCCGCACTGCTGGTGATGCCGGTCGTCCTGCTGTCGCTCGCCGCACTTACCAAGGCCGCGCAGATGCCGTTCCACACCTGGCTGCTCGGCGCCATGGTCGCCCCCACGCCCACGAGCGCCCTGCTGCACTCGTCAACCATGGTCAAAGCCGGCGTGTTCCTGATGGTCAAGCTGAGCCCGCTCTATGCCATCTATCCCGTGACCGGCTTTATGGTCACGAGTGTGGGTGCCATCACGTTTTTGCTCGCTGCCCTCATGGCCATCTCGCAGAGTAACGCCAAACGCGTGCTCGCATTCTCCACCATTTCCAACTTGGGCCTTATCAGTGCCTGCTTGGGTGTCGGCGCGCCCGAGGCCGTGTGGGCGGCCATCTTCCTGATCCTGTTCCACACGGTGGCAAAGTCGCTGCTGTTCCTGTGCGTGGGCACGGCCGAGCATCATATCGGCAGCCGCAATATCGAGGACATGGACGGTATGTTCAGCCGCATGCCGCACCTGACGCGCCTGATGATGCTGGGCATCATGGGCATGTTTGTGGCGCCGTTTGGCATGCTCGTGTCCAAGTGGGGCGCCCTGGTGGCGTTTGCGCAGACCGGCAACGTGCTCATGATCATGGTGCTTGCCTTTGGCTCGGCCGCGACGTTTTACTTCTGGGGCAAGTGGCTTGCCAAGCTTTCGGGCGTCGACCCCACGGCTCAAAACGTTGAGGTCAATGTCCATAAGACCGAATGGATGGCCCTCAACACCATCGCCGCGCTGCTGATTCTGTGCTGTGTGGCGTTCCCGGTTATCTCGAGCGGCCTGGTGTCGCCTTACTTGGCCATGGTGTTTGGCCGCGTGCCGTACGTTATTGGCAAGGACGCCATGTATCTGATGGTGGTTATCGTGGCGTTTATCGCCGTGGTGCTGCTGACGTCGTTCCGCGTGAGCAATAAGCCGCACGTCAACGTGTACCTTTCGGGCGTGGGAACCGACAAATATCGTCATTTCCGCGGCTCGATGGGACGCGAGGTGAAGGCCGAAAAGCGCAATTGGTACTCGGAGGACGCCCTTGGCGAGAAGCGTATTGGCCCCGCGGGTAGCGTCGTGTGCTGCAGCATTATCTTGTTTGCGCTGCTGTGTTGCGCGTGGATTGGGCCCGAGAGGCTTGCTATGAGCGCGCCCTCGGTGTTGCGCGGCAAGTATTTTGAAGGTTCGGGCGTCGTGGGCATCTTTATTGGTACCGTGGTGTTTGCCCTGCTGGCGCCGCTTGTGGGCGGGTTGATCGACGGTCTTGACCGTAAGCTTTCGGCCCGCATGCAGGGTCGTGTGGGTCCGCGTCTGCTGCAGCCCTTCTACGACGTCGCCAAGCTGCTGCGCAAGGCCCCCGCCAGCGTAAACACCATGGACGACACCTACATGGCATGCGCGCTCATCTTTACCGTCGTGGGCGGCGGCATCTTTGTGTCGGGCTCCAACACGCTGCTGTGTGCCTTTATGGTGACGCTCGCCGCGATCTTTGTGGTGCTGGCGTCCGCCTCGACGCAAAGCCCGTTTGCCCAGGTCGGCGCTGATCGTGAGTTGCTGCAGGTTATGAGTTACGAGCCCGCCGTTCTGCTGATGAGCGTGGGCCTGTACCTTGCCACCGACAGCTTCGATTCCATTGCCGTGACGGGGCAGTCGGCCCCCATCATCGTGTACAGCGCGCCCATTTTCCTCGCGCTGCTCGCGGTGCTTACCATCAAGCTGCGCAAGTCGCCGTTCGATCTTTCGTACTCGCATCACGCGCATCAGGAGATTGTCCAGGGCGTCGCCACCGAGATGAGCGGCGGCACGCTGGCCAAGATGACCCTTATGCACTGGTGCGAGACCGTGCTGTTTTTGATGTGGGTGGGCATGTTCTTTGTCTGGGACAACCCGGTGAGCTGGGTGGTCGCCCTGGTCGTGATGGTCGCGACGTATTTTGTCGAGGTACTGATCGATAACACCTTCGCACGCAGCACCTGGCGCAGCTGCTTTAGGCTCGGATGGGGCGTGGCGCTGGTGTTTGGCCTGCTCAACCTTATGCCCATCCTCGTCGACGTGTTTATTTAGGAGGCGGCATCCATGGATCATAAAATGTCACGCTCGCCGTGGGTTATTCATTACGACGGCTCGAGCTGCAACGGATGCGATATCGAGGTGCTGGCCTCGCTCACGCCGCTGTTCGATGCGGAGCGCTTTGGCGTGGTCAACACCGGCAACCCCAAGCATGCGGATATCTTTTTGGTGACGGGGTCGGTCAATGCCCAGAACCTGCCCGTCGTGCGCCAGATCTACAACCAGATGCTCGAGCCCAAGTGCGTGGTGGCCTGCGGTATCTGCGCGTGTTCGGGCGGCGTGTTCCGCGATGTGTACAACGTGATCGGCGGCGTGGACCGCGCGATTCCCGTGGACGTGTACGCGCCCGGGTGCGCCATTCGTCCCGAGACCGTGATCGACGCCATCGTTGAGGCGTGCGGCATCCTGGACCAGAAGGAGGCTGTGATGCGCGCCGGCGGCGACCCGCTCACCGTGGGCGGTGCCGCTACCTGGGACGGTGGCGTTGAGCTGGGCGAGGACGGGTTTGTGGCCGCGGGGGCCGGGGCTGACGGTACTGGCGACGCGCCTGCTGAGACGCTCGCCGCTGCAAAGGAGGCCGAGTAATGCAAAAGGCTATCTATACCACCGTCGGGATCGACGAGCTGTTGCCGCATGTGCAGGCGCTCAAGGGTGCCGGCGCGCGCTTTGTGCAGATGCATGCCGAGCGCAACGTTGACGACGGCACGTATCGCCTGCTCTATACGTTTATCAACGTTCGTGCTGCTCAGGAACATATTGCGCAGGACGGCAGCTATGCGATCGAGAGCCTGGTGGTTGAGGGAATTGATCGGTACCAGGAGATTCCGTCCATCAGCTCGTATTATCCGGCGGTGTTCCCGTTTGAAAATGAGGCACACGACCTGTTCGGGCTTGCCATCACCGACATGCAGATCGACTTTAAGGGCTTTTTCTACCAGGTCTCGACCGCTGAACCCATGAGCGTTATTACGCCCGAGGTGAAGGCCGCGCGCGAGAAGGCCATGAAGGTCCGTGCCGCCGCCGAGGCCAAGGCGCGCAAGGCTGCGGCTGCTGCGGGGGAGGGCGCTGCGAGCGTCGGCGATGCCGCGGGCGCCGCTGCCCAGCCCGCTGCGGCTGCCGGCTCCGATGCTCAGCACGATGAGGCTGCTGCGAAGGCTGCGCTCAGGGCTGCCGAGATGGAGGCAAAGCTCGCCGCCATGGATCCCGAGAAAGCGGCCAAGGTCCGCGCGGCGCTTGCCGCAAAGGCCGCCCGCGACAAGCAGAAAAAGGAGGCGTAAGGTCCATGGCATATCGCTCCGTTATTCCGTTTGGCCCGCAGCACCCGGTGCTGCCCGAGCCGCTTCATCTGGACCTGGTGATCGAGGACGACCGCGTCATCGAGGCAATTCCGCAGATCGGCTTTGTGCACCGCGGACTCGAGAAGCTCACCGAAAAGCGCGACATGCATCAGTTTGGCTACATCGCCGAGCGCATCTGCGGCATTTGCGCCGTGGGCCACAGCTGCGGCTATGCCAGCGCCTGCGAGCGCATGCTCGACATCGAGGTGCCCGGCCGCGTGCAGTATATCCGCACCATCTTGCATGAGCTTTCGCGCATCCACTCGCATCTGCTGTGGCTGGGCCTGCTCGCCGATGCCTTTGGCTTCGAAGCGTTGTTCTATCGTTCGTGGACCCTGCGCGAGCAGATTCTCAAGATCTTCGAGAGCACTTGCGGCGGTCGCGTGATCCTTTCGATTAACGAGATCGGCGGCCTTAAGCACGATATCGAGGACTCCGAGCTGGCCGGAATTGTCCAGACGCTCGATGCCATGCGTCCTGACTACGAGGCCCTGGCGCATACGTTTTTGGACGACGACAGCTGCGGCGAGCGCCTGCATGGCGTGGGTGTGATCAGCAAGAAGGATGCGCTGGAGCTTTCGATGGTCGGCCCGTTCGGTCGCGCCTCGGGCGTGGACTACGACGTGCGCATGTTTGGCGACGGTGCCTATGCGGACCTGGCTGCGTTTGAGCCCATCGTTGCCACCGATGGAGACTGCTATGCTCGCTGCCAGGTGCGTTGTGCCGAGGTCACGCAGGCCATGGACATCATTAAGGAGCTTGTGGACAAGATCCCACACGACGGTATCGGCGCGCGCACCAAGCTTACGCCAGCCGACGGCGCGCGCGGCGAGGTTGTGATTGAGCAGCCGCGCGGCGAGGCGTATTACTATGTGCGCGGTAACGGCACCAAGAACCTGGACCGCTTCCGCGTGCGCACGCCGACGTCGCAAAACCTGGCAGGTCTGACGCATGCGCTGCAGGGCGTGCTCATTGCCAACGTGCCCATGATTATCCTGACCATTGATCCCTGCATTAGCTGCACGGAAAGGTAGGCGCGGCATGAGTTTGCTGACATTTGCCAAGACGGCCTTGGGCTCTATGGTCAAGCAGCCGGTCACGGTGTGCTATCCGCAGGAGAAGCTCGCGGCGCCCAAGCGCCTGCGCGGGCACATCGTCAACGACATGGACGTGTGCATCTGCTGCGGCATGTGCGCGCGCCGCTGCCCGGCGGGCGCGCTCGCGGTCGATCGCAAGGGCGGAACGTGGTCGATCGACCCGTACGCCTGCGTGGTGTGCGGTGAGTGCATCGAGAGCTGCCCCAAGCACTGCCTGACTATGGACACCGCCCGTACTCCAGTCGCAGCGGACAAGACTCCCACGGTAGAAACCAAACCGGAGTAGCTCTGGAATGGGGCTGGTATAGCGCTGGAATGGGGGCCGGCGGGGCAAAAATGCCCCGCCGGCCCCGCGCGCGAACGCGCGGTTGGGCCGCCGCGAACAAAACCATGCCGGTATACGGGGCTGGATTGCGAATCCCCAACCATATCGAAAATCACGAAAATAAAACCGCAGGTAGATTGCTTGCTGTTTTTCAAAAATAGAGGGCATGGATGAGGGCTCCGACTTTTGCCCCGTAATCCGGCATAGTTTTGAAATGACACCATATTGGTACCAGCCCCGGATCCCCCGGGGATGGAGGAAAACGGACTATTTTGGCCTTGCGAGGGCGCCCGCGCGACCCGCCCGC
>USJB01000034.1 GCA_900554905.1 uncultured Collinsella sp.
CAGCGGTACGCCGTGGTCGTGCGCGGCCTTGGCAAAGCGCTCAATATCGAGCACGGCAAGGGCGGGGTTGGCGATCGTCTCGCCAAAGACAAGCTTGGTGTTGGGCTGGAAGGCTGCCTCGAGCTCCTCGTCGGTGCAGTCGGGAGCAACGAACGTGCAGGTCAAGCCCATACGACCCATGGTGTGAGCCAGCAGGTTGTAGGTACCGCCGTAGATGGCGGAGCTCGCGACCACGTGATCGCCGGCGCCGGCAACGTTAAAGATCGCGAGGAAGTTCGCAGCCATGCCCGAACTCGTGAGCATCGCTGCGGTGCCGCCCTCCATCTCGCAGATCTTGGCGGCAACCAGATCGCACGTGGGGTTCTGCAGACGGCTGTAGAAATAGCCCGACTCCTCCAGGTCAAACAGCTTGCCCATGTGCTCGGACGTGTCGTACTTCCACGTGGTGGACTGGTAGATGGGCACCTGGCGCGGCTCCGCATCTCCCGGGTGATAGCCGCCCTGAACACATGTGGTACCGATGGTCTGTTCGCTCATATCTAGCTCCCTTGCCTGGGTTACGTTTTATTCGGTTCACGATACCGCTACCCTGCACCCCTCTCAACCCATCCCGCCGATAGGTTATGGGACAAATTGCTTAGGGTATTTATCTCAAGCCTTGGGCATTTGCTCGATAGATAAAAACGAGACATACATGAAGCTCTCGATGATTACACGCACCGTCACGGGTACCATAGGCGGGTACACCGTGACCAAGGAGACAACGATGAAGCAAATCGATACGGCCCAGCTCGATATCACCGCCTGTCAGGCTCAGGCTGCCGAATACCACGCCCGTGGCTTTAACTGCGCCCAGGCCGTCGCCTGCACGCTCGCGCCCGCCGTCGGGCTCGACCCCCAGGTCGCCTTTACGCTCACCGAGGGCTTTGGCGCCGGCATGGGCGGCATGACCGAAACCTGCGGCGCCATCTCGGGCGCTGTTGCCATCATGGGCTTTGTAATGAGCGACGGCATGGAGAACCCCAAGACCAAAGGCCAGACCTACAAGCTGTCGCGCGAGATTGCCAAGCGATTTGGCGAGAAGAACACGACGACCGTCTGCGGCACGCTCAAGGGCATCGGATCGGATAAGGGTCCGCTCCGCAGCTGCCCCGGCTGCATCGACGATGCCGTCGAAATCGCCTATGATGTGCTAAAGCAGCTCGCCGAGTAAACGACAGCAACAGAAAAAACGACGGCCGGCGCGCTTGGGATCATCCAATAGCACGCCGGCCGTCGCCGCTAGAACTCGGCAAATTCGGGAGCACCGACCTCGATCTCCTCGCGCCCCGCCATAAGCTCGCGCATCTTGGCGCAAAACGGCTCCTGCTCCCCCGCCTTAAACACCAAGTGAAGTGTCACGGCATCCGCGAAATCGGTATCCGAAACCTTGGCACCCGAATCCTGCGCCAAACGAAGCACCTGCTCATACTGCGGATAGGCCACATGCACGTCAACAGGCACGACACTCGTCATCTCGACGATCTGCCCGGACTCCTGAGCCGAGGCCACCGCCGCCTGCGTCGCCGCGGTATAGGCACGCACCAAGCCACCAGGCCCCAACAGCGTGCCACCAAAATAGCGCGTCACCACGCAGCAAACATTTTTGAGCCCCGCACCGCGCAGCACCTCGAGCGTCGGCATCCCGCTCGTGCGGCTCGGCTCACCATCATCGCTCTGGCGCTCGCGCCCATCGACCAAAATCCACGCGGGAACATTGTGTCGAGCGTCGTAATGACGCTTGCGAACCATCTCGATAAAGGCATTCGCCTCATCCTCGGACTCAATATGGACCAGCTGGGCAATAAACCGGCTCTTGCGGTCCACAAACTCGCCCGAAGCCTCAATATTCGATTGCAGAGTAAAATAGCTGTCCAACAAAGCCCCTCAACAAAACTAAGCGCGGCAACAAACAGCCTCAATAATACGGCAAAGGCCGTACCGATAACCCCGGTAAATAGAACGGCGACACCGATGATCAGGCAAAAACAGCGAGATGCCAAGAACGGAACCGCCGATGATTCCGTCAACGAAAGCGAGAACCCGTCAGCGCGAGCAAGGTGCCTTGAAAGACGAGGGCATTGACCTTATGGTCATGCCCGAAGGCTTGAAAGGCAGATTGCCGCGCTGACGGGTTCTCAGCGTCAACATAGTTGCCAAGTGGGCCTATAAGCCGGGTTCTGTCGTGAACGGTCATTTATCTTGTCTGCACGTTACCGTGCAGCTCCACGCACGCTACCCGAACGCGGACCGGGCCGGCCCATAGCGTTCCTATTCGCGCTTGCTCCGGATGGGGCTTGCCAAGCCGCCGTGTTGCCACGACGCTGGTGGTCTCTTACACCACCGTTTCAGCTTTTCCCTTTACGCCTTGCGGCGCAGGTGGGAGTCTTCTTTTCTGCGGCGCTTTCCGTCGGATCACTCCGCCCGGCCGTTAGCCGGCATCCCGCCCTCTGGAGCCCGGACTTTCCTCACGCGTACTGCAAGCAGCACATCGCGCGACCGTCTGGCCCACTCAGCAGTGCAAGAGTGTAGCACACCGTTGTCACAGGCAATGGCACAACACAAGCGTTCGACACGATAAACCAAGAACCACGCTATGCAGTACAATAGTATCGTCGATGGGCAACGTCGTCAGTCGAGACGCGACCGCGCTCCGCACCCCTCCGTCTACTCGGTGCGTTCCCGCCTCCTCCCCGAGGCGGGATGTCGGCATTTTTCATGCACCGACAACCCAATAGCCCGTGAACAGCCTAGGCGGCATTGCACACGGGCAGCATCGCGCATCTCGGCAGGAAATGCAAAAAGGGACCCGTCCATTGCGGACGGATCCCTTAAAACAAGTGATCGTCAAACCGATTTATTCGGCGTCGGTCTCCTCGTCCTTCTTCTCGGAAGGAAGCGGGGTAACCTCGATCTCGACGCCCAGAGTCTCAGCAGCAGACTTCATGGACAGGGAGATACGACGACGGTCGAGGTCGATCTCCATGACCTTGACCTGAACCTTGTCGCCCACGTGGGTGACCTGAGAAGGCTGATCGACGTGCTTGTTGGCCATCTCGGAGATGTGCACCAGGCCCTCGATGCCCTCGCCCAGGTCGACGAAAGCGCCGAACGGGACAAGCTTGGTCACAGTGCCCTCGACGATAGCGCCGACGGGGTACTTCTTGACCAGTGCGCGCCACGGATCCTCGGTGGTCTGCTTGAGACCCAGGGAGATGCGCTCGCGGTTGAGATCGACGTCGAGAACCTCGACCTCGACCTCCTGGCCGACCTTGACAACCTCGGAAGGATGGTTGACGTGGTTCCAGGAGAGCTCGGAGATGTGGATGAGGCCGTCGATACCGCCGAGGTCGACGAAGGCGCCGAAGTCGACGATGGAGGAAACGGTGCCCTGGAGACGCATGCCAGACTTGAGCTTGGACAGGATCTCGGAGCGCTCGGCCTTACGGGACTCCTCGAGCACGACGCGACGGGAGAGGACGACGTTGTTGCGGTTGCGGTCCATCTCGATGACGCGGGCCTCGATGCGGGTGCCCATGTAGGAGGTGAGGTCCTTGACGCGACGGAGGTCGACGAGGGAAGCGGGCAGGAAGCCACGCAGGCCGATGTCGAGGATCAGGCCGCCCTTGACAACCTCGATAACCTCGCCCTCGACGTTCTCGCCGGAGTTGAACTTCTCCTCGATGCGGTTCCAAGCACGCTCGTACTCGGCACGCTTCTTGGACAGGACCAGACGACCGTCCTTGTCCTCCTTCTGGAGAACCAGAGCCTCGATGGGATCACCGAGTGCAACGATGTCTGCAGGGTTAGCGTCCTTGCGGATGGACAGCTCGCGGACCGGGATAACGCCCTCGGACTTGAATCCGATGTCAACGAGCACCTCGTCATGCTCGATCTTAACGACAGTGCCGTTAACGAGATCGCCCTCATCAAAGTCGGTAATCGTACCGTCGATGAGGTTGTTCATCTCCTCCTCATTGACATCGTCAAGAGAGAAAATGGACGAGTTCTGAATCTCACTCAAAGGTGGACCCCTTTCGAACTACGGGGCCCCGATTGCTAGGACCTACAGAAGGGTGCGACAAGCACACAACGTTTAGGAACACTCGGGAGCCGACAGATACTAATGTGACGCTTATGCAATCACGTTCGTATAGGTTACGGGGAAATGAGTTCGATTTCAAGCGTGAACTGCGATTTTTTACTCGTGTGGAGACTTTTTCGTAATCTTATGAACACACGTCTCCGCAACTTGATGATAACCAGCCAGGCATTCGGCTTTGGGGTAAAGTATCCGGAGCCAACGATTCTGGAACGATTTTTCGAGAAAGGTGCCCGCGTGCTCAAAGCAGTCGTTTTCGATATGGACGAAACGCTTCTTAGCATCAACCTCAACGCGTTCATCCTTCGCTATTTTAAGGATGTCTCTTCGATGCTCGCGGATATCGGGCGCCGCAGTCGCGGTGGCACGATGGCACGCCTCGGCACCATCCTGGTCGACCTCAACGCCAATCGCCGCAGCGGCACGGACAACCGTACCAATCTTGAGTTTTACCAAGAAGAGGTCGAACGCCGATGCGGGATCTGCCTCTCCGATCCCCTCATCTACGAGGCGTTTACCTACTATGACCGCGAAGTTCTTCCGTACAAGAACGACGATGTCATCAACGCCCACGCCATGCCCGGCGCACATGCCGCGCTTCAGGCCGTACAGGATGCAGGACTGCGTTGCGCGCTCTTTACCAACCCCAGCTTTCCGCAGGGGGCCATCGAGTGCCGCATGGGTTGGGGCGACCTGGCCGACGCCCCCTTTGAGCTCGTCACGCACATGGGTAACACCACCCGCTGCAAGCCCGATGCCACCTACTATCTAGAGCAACTTCAGGTGATGGGGCTCGAGCCGCACGAGGTCCTTATGGTGGGCAACGATCCCAAACGCGACTTCCCTAGCCCCGCCTGCGGCATTCAGACTGCCTATGTAGGCCAGGGCAAGCCCAGCCGAGCCACCTGGCGCGGAACCATGGAAGACTTCGCCCGCGACTTTAACGCCGTAGTAGAAGCCTTCTACGAACACCAAATAGCCAACGAACTGTCCTAACAGACTCGAGTCTTGCCGATCATGATGTTGAGGATCTCGACGTCGGTATCCTTCATGCCCACGCGGCCCACGTAGCCCATGCTGGCGATAGTCTCCTCCACCGTATCCTGGATCAAGCCCTCGCCGGCGCGGAAACCGCGGCCCTGCATGGCCATATCGTGGCCCAGAATCGCCGCATCGACGGCAGCCGAGATCTTGGCGGCACAGCTCGCCTTGGCGCCGTCGCACACGATGCCGCCCACGTTACCGAGCGTATTCGAGACCGTCGCGCCAATCTGCTCGCGCGTGCCACCGCACAGCCAGGTAATCGCAGCGCCGGCGCCGCACGCGGCGCAAATAGCACCGCAAAACGCCGAGAGCGCACCAATATAGCTCTTGATATGCACGGCGATCAGATCAGACAGCATCACGGCGCGCACCAGGCGCTCGTGGTCGCAACGCAGGTACTCGGCATACTCCATGACGGGCAATGCGCAGGTAATGCCCTGATTGCCCGAGCCGCACACAATGGCGACCGGCAGCGCGCAGCCGTTCATGCGGGCATCGGACCCGGCGGCCGCACGGGCACGGGCACGGCAGGCGACGTCATCGGCACGAGCACCCAGCAGCGTACGACCCACCTCGGCGCCCCAAGCGTGCGCAAGGCCCTCGGCACTGATTGCGCCATTCAGCTCAATCTGACGCTCAACGGCAGCGCGGGCGTCCTCAATGTCACCGTCCTCGATAAAGTCGATGATGGACTCAATGCTCATAGGGGTATCGGCCTTATCCGCCGCACGCTCGGCCACGACGCGCTCGGCGCAGGCGGCACACTCCCCCGCCGACTTGCCGCATACCGGAATACCGTCGAGCGTATGACACGTAACATTGGTGTGGTGGTCGGTAATCTCGACGACCGCGACATGACCCCCGGCCGTCGCAGTCACCTTGATGTAGAGGTTGGGCACACCTTCGACAAGCGACACATCGCAGTAGCCGGCGTCGGCGAGGAGCTCGGCCACGCGAGCGCGGTCTTCATCGTTAACGCTCTCGAGCACCTCGAGCGCGCTCTTAGCGTCGCCGCCCACGGCACCCAGCACGGCCGCGGCCTCAATACCGTGCATACCGCCCGAGTTGGGCACGGTCACGCTCTTAACGTTCTTGATGATGTTGCCCGAGCAGGCAACATCCATATGATCGGGCTCGCAACCGAGCGTCTGGCTCGCCAGTGCCGCTGCATAGGCAACGGCAATGGGCTCGGTGCAGCCGAGCGCACAGACAAGTTCGCGGTTTAAAACATCGCAAAACGCGGTATCACGAAGGGAATCGGCAGGCATAGGTATCTCCTACTTGTATAACGGGCTGGGCTCTCAATAATAATTAGCTCTTTTATTTGATAACAATGCATCAAAAACCGCAACCCAAGTTCCGGCGGACGGCGTTCAAGCGCAAACTGACAGCATTAATACATGAAAAACTAGTCTTGTTGCATGCTAAAGCGTTTGACCAAAAAACGCCCAAGCGTTTACACAAAAGTCGCGCTATCATGCAGTCGAACGCGGTAAAACCTTTAGCAATCTCGCCGCACAGACCAGAGAGGAACTATCCATGAAGATCGGTATCGGTAACGACCACGCCGCCGTCGAGCTCAAGAACATCATCTCCGAGCACCTGAAGGAGCGCGGCTGCGAGGTCGTGAACTTTGGCACCGACACCTCCGAGAGCTTCGATTACCCCATCGCCGGCTACAAGGTGGGTAAGGCCGTTGCCAACGGCGACGTCGATCTAGGCATCCTGATCTGTGGCACCGGCGTCGGTATCAGCCTGGCTGCCAACAAGGTCGAGGGCGTACGCGCCGTCGTGTGCTCCGAGCCCTTCAGCGCCAAGCTCTCCCGTATGCACAACAACACCAACGTGCTCGCCTTTGGCGCCCGCGTCGTGGGCTCCGAGCTCGCCAAGATGATTGTCGACGAGTGGCTCGACGCCGAGTTTGAGGGCGGTCGTCACGAGCGTCGCGTTAACCTCCTCAACGAGATCGACCACACGCGCGGCCTCAAGGTCGTCGACGAG
The DNA here is from genome assembly GCA_900554905.1 of uncultured Collinsella sp. Taxonomy (GTDB): domain Bacteria; phylum Actinomycetota; class Coriobacteriia; order Coriobacteriales; family Coriobacteriaceae; genus Collinsella. The sequence goes on from USJB01000034.1 coordinate 7,187, forward strand.
GCCTAAACTACTCAGTGCCACAAGCTAACAGCAGGGGCCCGCTCGGAACACATGTCCGAGCGGGCCCCTGCATAGATTTTGGAATAAAAGGGCGCCGCGGATGGAGTTCCGCGGCGCCCAAGCCACACGCTAACAGCTTTAAGGAGTCAAAGCTGGTTTAGCCAAAAAAGCGCTTGATCTCGATCTCGGCGTTCTCCAGGCAGTCGGAGCCGTGGATCACGTTGGCGTTGACATCGACGGCAAAGTCGCCGCGGATGGTACCAGGAGCAGCCTCAAGCGGGTTGGTAGCGCCCATGAGGGTGCGCATCTTAGCAACAGCGGAGAGACCGGAAACGACCATCTTGACGACCGGACCGCTCGTCATAAAGTCGCAGAGACCGCCAAAGAAGGGCTTGTCGGCCAGATGGGCGTAGTGCTCCTCGACGGTAGCGCGCTCGAGCGTGGTCATCTCCATGCGCTCGATGACAAGGCCGCTGCGCTCAATGCGAGCAACGATCTCGCCGATCTTGCGGTCGCGCACGGCGTCGGGCTTAATCATGATGAAGGTCTTCTCGATAGCCATAAAAGTAGCCTTTCAAGTAGGTTCGCGCGTGCCCAAGTCCCATTCCGGCACCCGCCTGGACTGCATCGTAACAGAGTTTTAGCTGCAGTTAAACAAAAAGCTGTTTATTGAAACGTTGCAATTTATTAAAGCGCTCCATATGTGTCACTTCTGTTTCGAAGCCCGATTAGAGTACCATCCGACCGCCCATCAACCGCATCGAACAGAGCAGGCGGTCGGTTGCCGCCCGCGAACGTAACCCCTTCACAACCTGCCCAAAGGTCCTACAGAAGTTCTCGACAAGCCCCTCCCCCATAGCAACAAAATACGGGCGCCCACATCAGCAGGCGCCCGTAAAGTGAAAACGATTTATCAATAAATGGACAATACGTCTTCAGCCAAACCTCTACTTTGCCCCGTGACCCATCTCGACGACCTTGGTCAGCGATCCAAACACGCCTTCGTCGGCCACGAGCTGTGCCTCGGCACGCTGCAGCTGAACGGCAACGGCGGCAGGGGCGGTGCCGCCCTCGGTCGTGCGCGCGGCGACAATCGACGGGATGTCGAGCGCCTCGGTAATGTCGCGCTCAAAGAGCGGGCTTGCCTCCTGGAACACTTCAAACGGCAGGTCCTCAAGATTGCAGCCACGCTTCTCGCACATCAGGACCAGATGGCCCACCACGGCATGTGCCTCACGGAACGGCAGACCACGCTTGGCCAGGTAATCGGCAACATCGGTAGCGGCAAGGTGCCCCACGCCGCACTCGCGCGCCATGGCATCCTCGTTGACAGTCCAGGTCGAAATCATGCCAGCCATAACCGACAGGCACTGCATGAGTGTATGGGCGGTATCGAGCGCGCCCTCCTTGTCCTCCTGCAGGTCCTTGTTATAAGCAAGCGGCAGGCCCTTCATGGTCACGAGCAGCTGCACCAGGTTGCCATAGACTCGGCCGCTCTTGCCGCGGATAAGCTCGGCAAAGTCGGGGTTCTTCTTCTGCGGCATGATGGACGAGCCGGTGGAGTAGGAGTCGGAAAGCGTGATAAAGCCAAATTCGGAGCTCGACCACAGCACGATCTCCTCGGAAAGACGCGACAGGTGCATCGCCATGACGGAGCCGGCGTAATGCAGATCGAGCAGGAAATCACGGTCGGAAACCGCATCGAGCGAGTTGGGAATCACGCCCGCAAAGCCAAGTTCGGCAGCCGTCATCTGGCGATCGAGCGGATAGCTCGTACCGGCAAGCGCGGCAGCACCCAGCGGGCAGTTGTCGGCGGCATCAAAGGCGGCCTTCAAGCGTGTAAAGTCGCGCGCGAACATCCAGGAATACGCCAGCAGATGATGCGAGAGCAGCACGGGCTGAGCGTGCTGCATATGCGTGTAACCCGGCAGAATCACCTTGTCGTACTTCTTAGCCGCATCCACCAGCACATGGCGCAGCTCAAGATTGGCCTCCATGAGCTCCTTGGCCAGAGCCTTGACGCCCAGGCGCGTGTCGGTCGCCACCTGGTCGTTGCGCGAACGCCCGGTATGCAAGCGCTTACCGGCCTCACCGATGCGACGCGTCAGCTCGCTCTCGATGGACATATGAATGTCCTCGTCGTTGATATCGAAGGTGAAGTTGTCGGCATCGATATCCTGCTCGATTCCGGTCAGGCCCTCGGCAATCGCCTGCTCGTCCTCGGCACTGATGATGCCCTGGGCGGCCAGCATCTTGGCATGTGCCTTAGAGCCGGCGATATCCTGCTTATAGAGATGTTTGTCGACCGGCAGCGACGCGCCAAACTCCTGCGTGACCTCGGCCA
>USJB01000035.1 GCA_900554905.1 uncultured Collinsella sp.
CCCCGTAGCTGGCCGCATGGGGTAACTTCCCAGCGCATTCCGCAGGACGCAAAAAGGCTCGCCGCACGAAGTGCGCAGCGAGCCTTTTTGCATGTCCGAGGACGCGCTGGGAAGTTACCCCATGCGGCCAGCGGACAACTATGTAGCCTCAGACTAGAACATGCCCAAGAAACCATGCACAAACAGCGCGGCCAGAGCGGCACCGACAAACGGAGCGATGCCAGGAACAAGCAGGCCATACTTCCAGTTGTTGTCAGCCTTGTTCTTGATCGGCAGCACCTGATAGGCCATGCGAGGACCAAGGTCACGAGCCTGGTTCATGGCGAAGCCGGTGATGCCGCCCATGCCCATGCCAACAGCCCAAACGATCAGACCGACGCAGATAGCGAGCATCAGAACGTTCTCGCCGGCGCGGCTAGCGGCAGCGAGGATGGCGCTGATGAACACAAAGGTGCAGATAGCCTCGCAGAAGAAGTTACGGGCATAGTTGGTGCCCTCGGTGGTGGGGTTGGTCGAGAAGATGTTGCGCTGAGCAATGGGATCGATGACACCATCGGAAGCCTTGAACTCATCGGCATACATCAACCATGCGATCACGGCACCCGCAAAGCCGCCGAGCATATCGGCAATCATGAAGGGGATGCAGCTGCTCCACGGCACCAGGCCCACGATGCACTGGGCAAGCACCATGGCGGGGTTCATGCACACGGCGCCGCCAAAGATAAACAGAGCGACCGAGATGCCAAAAGACCAAGTGGTGATGGCAAACATATGGCCGGAGCCCTGATACTTGGTACCCTTAAGCACGGTATCGCAGTGCACGCCCACGCCAAAGATGATCATGAGGGCCGTTGCGCCGAATTCGCAGAGGAGTTTGGTAAGCATAAAACCTTATCTTTCTTGTCGGTTATAAACGATTCGTTTAGGCCGCGTACTAGTGCTGTGCGACGACAACGCCCAGGCCATCGGGAATGACGGCCACCTTGGCATCGGCACCCTTCATCTCAAAGGCGAGCTTGAGCGCCTCATCGAGGGTGTTGACCGGCGTCATGTGCATATCCTTGATCATCTGGTGATCGCACAGGTCGGTAACCATAATCACAGGGTGATGCGCCAGGATGCGGGCAAAGATCTGGCTCGTCCACTGGTCGGGCAGGGTCTCGTCCTTAGGACGGTCGATGCAGGCACGCTCAAACTCCGCCGGATCGTTGTCGGCGATGTTGTGATAGAAGCCCTCGCCACCGTGACCGTCGGCACAGCCGGCGACGTCGATGATCACGCCGCCCTCGGGAAGCGTAGCCTCGGCAGAGCACATGCCCTTCACGGCCTGATAGATGTTCTGGTCGAGCGGGTAGCCGCCGTTGGTGGTAATGGCAATCTCGCACTCGACGGGCTCAACGCCGGCAAGGCTCTTCACGAACTCGCAGCCAGCCTCGTGCGCCTTGTGGATGTCGCCGGCAAAGGAGCCGATGACCTCGTGCTTGCCGTTGAGCACCACGTTGAGCACAAAGGCAAGGTGAGCCATCTCGGCAGCGGCAAACATGTCCTCGCTCACGTGGTTGTGGCACAGGTTGCCGGCACGCGAATGGGAATCGTTCACAAACTGACCGTTGTGGTTGTACATGATGGTCTTGTAGCTGGCGATACCAGGCAGGACGGACTTGCGGCTGCCAGAGAAACCGGCAAAGAAGTGCGGCTCAATAAAGCCCTCGGCAAGCAGCAGATCGCAATCGGCAGCAATCTTGTTGATGATGCACTCGCCGCCAGAAGGCAGGGTGCCGATCTTTTTCATCATGCTGTCATCGGTCGCGACGTGCATAACGATTTCCTCGTTGGCAACGATCTCCTCGCCGTACTTGTTGACGAGCTCCTCGTGCGTCGACGGACGATGCATACCCGTAGCAACCAGAATACGCACGCGAGCCTCGGGCGCAGCAGAATGGATGTGATGCAGCAGAATAGGCATCGTCACACGCGAGGGAACGGGACGCGTATGATCGGAGCTAATGATGACAATATCCTTCTTGCCAGCACAAAGCTCCTCGAGCGAAGGCGAGTCATAAGGGTTGGCAAGCGACTCCTCCACCAGCTCTTCCTGCGATTTTGTAGTCTTAAACTCGTTTTGATGACCTTCCATCACACCCGCAAAGTTCTTATCCTCGAGCTCCAGATGCAACGTCTTGTGGTCAAACGGCAGTTCACATTCAAACAATGACGAGCGCCCTCTTCCTTTCAACTGACACACTAGATAAACCGTTGGAAGGATACGCCGCTCACCGAAAAACACCACCGTCCACCGACTCATTAACACAACGTTCATATTTGACCCACAACAAAACGGCCGCGATCCCAAACGGAACCGCAGCCGCTACAGTCGTAAGGCGAGAAGCACCAGATGCATCTCGATCCCGATCGATAAGACGCGAGGCGCGAAGCGCCAAACGCGCCGCCAGGACAGACCCCATCCAAAACGCGCGAAGCGCGCCATTATCCCCCCAGCAGTAATCCGCCGAAGACCGGACATCGCAGGGCCCGCCATAGGTTTACTTTTAGGCACACTCCGCAGGACGCAAGAAGCCCTCGCCGCACGAAGTGCGCAGCGAGGGCTTCTTGCATGTCCGAGGACGTGCCTAAAAGTAAACTAATGGCGGGCCCGGACGACTACAGGGCTATCGATTACCCCGTGTTCTGCAAACCTGCCGAGACGCCGGTCACAGTCGAAAGAATCAGGCTCATGTACTCGGCCTTCTTCTCCTCGGCCATCTCGTCCTGGTTCATACGCACCTCGCGAAGGGCGCGGACCTGGGCGATGGACAGGGCGTCGACGTAGGGGTTGCGCACGCGAACGGCACAGCCAAGCACACGGCGGCGCTGCAGCGGCCACTCGTCACCGACGATGGCAAGGACCCACTTACGGGTGAGCTGCATCTCGGTGAAGACCTTCTCGGATAGATCCTGGCGATCGCCCAGATGCAGATACATCTTGGCGATGCGCTGGTCAGTCTTGGCGATCGACATCTCGATGTTGTCGATGAACGTGCGGAAGAACGGCCACTCCTGGTAGGCAGCCTTGAGCTGGTCAAGGTCACCAAGCTGCTCGCAGGCGGTGCCCAGGCCGTACCAAGCGGCCAGGTTAATGCGTGCCTGGCTCCAGCTGAAGATCCACGGAATGGTACGCAGGTCGTCGAGCGACTTGGCACCCAAGCCGCGCTTGGCGGGACGCGAGCCGATCGGCAGCAGACCGACCTCGGTCAGCGGCGTCACGGTCGAGAACCACGGTGTAAAGTCCTCGGTGTTCAGCAGGTCCAGATAACGCTCGTGGCTTGCGGTGTTGAGCTTCTCGGCCATATCCCAGAACTTCTGCGTGGTCTCGGTGTTGGTCTTCTCGACACTCGGGGCCGACTGCAAAAGCGTTGCGGCGGCAACGGACTCAACATGACGCTGAGCCAGCGTGCGGTTGCCGTAACGGGCAAAGATGACCTCGCCCTGCTCGGTGAGCTTAAAGAAGCAGTTGACCGAACCCTTGGGCTGCGCCAGCACGGCCTTATTGGCCGGGCCGCCACCACGGCCCACGGCACCGCCGCGACCGTGCATGAGCACCAGGTCGATATCGTTCTTCTCGGCCCACTTGGCGATGCGCTCCTGCGCGGAGTGCAGCGCGAGCATGGCCGTGGTAGGACCGGCGTCCTTGGAGGAGTCGGAATAGCCCAGCATGACCTCCATGCGGCGGTTGGTCTGGGCAAGGCGCTTTTGCACCACGGGCAGCGTAAGCATCTGGTCGAGCACGTCGACGCAGCCCTCGAGGTCCTCGAGCTGCTCGAACAGCGGGATCACGTCGAGCTCGGGGACATCCTCCTCGTGTGCAAAGGACAGGTGGGCAAGCTCAAAGACGTCGGCCACATGCTGGGCGCTCTTGGTAAACGAGATGATGTAGCGGTGCGCCATCTTCTTGCCGTAGCGCTTTTGGATGGAGCCGATAGCGCGGAAGGTATCGATGACCTCGCGCGTCATGGGCTGCAGGTCGCCATGGATACCGTTCTCGTGGATATCCTTAAGGGCGCGGGCATGCACCACGGAGTGCTGACGGAACTCCATCTCGACCATATGGAAGCCGAAGGACTCGACCTGCCAGATGATGGTTTGGACCGGGCCGTAGGCAGCACGGACGGCACCGCAGGCGGCCAGCGAACGCTGGACGACGCGCAGGTCATCCAGGAACTCGTCGGCGCTGTGGTACATGGTGTCGGTGATACGACGGACGGTGGCGTTCAGGCGGTCGGCCATGACGAGCATGACGGCGCGATGCGGCTCGTGCTCGGAGATCAGCTCGGCGCGGGCCGTGTAACGAGGGCTCATCTCGACCTGATGGTTCCACAGGTTAATGAGCTCGGCCGACGGCTTGCTGTAGGTAGCCTCGAGCGTGAGGTTGCGGCCGATGTGGCGGCACTTGTCCTCGAGCTTGAGCACCATGTGCGTAAAGTACTTGGCGGCGACCTCACGGCTCACCTTGGCGGTGACGTTGGGGTTACCGTCGCGGTCGGAACCGATCCAGCTGCCGGGATGGAAGAACGCCGGGCACAGCGGCGGCACAGTACCGGCCTTGTCGCCCAGCACCCAATCGTCAAAACGACGATAGATAACGGGGATAACGTCGAACAGCGTGTTATCGAAGATGTCGATGATGGTATCGGCTTCCTCGACCGGCGTGGGCTTCTTGAGCGCGATGGGACTCGTACGCACCAGGGCGTCGATCTCCTGCAGCATATGGCGCTCGTTCTCCACCAGGTCGGAGCCGCCCAGACGCGGACGCTCCTCCAGCAGGTTGGAGATACGGCGGATCTTGCCCTCGACGGCCTTACGACGGGCCTCGGTGGGATGTGCGGTAAAGACAGGGTGGAACTCGAGCTTGTCGAGCAGCTCGTTGGCACCCTCGACACCCAGCTCATTCACCAGCTGGTGATAGGCAACGGTAAGCTCGTTGGCAGGATCGACCTCGGTATCGGTCGACGCACCGGCCTCGCGCTCGCGCAGCTGCGCCACACGGTAGTTCTCCTCCGACAGGTTTGCCAGATGGAAAAAGCTCGTAAAGGCGCGAACGATGACCTGCTGCTTATCGAGCGGCAGGCTGTCGATCAAATCGACGACCTCACGAAATGCCACGGCAGTGGGCTCGTCGGCGGTGGGCACGCCCTGCTCGTCGACGGCTTCGTCGGCAGCGCAGGTACCGGGGTTGCCGGCATTGACCACAATCTCGGCTGTCAAAATCTTGTCGAACAGGTCCGCGATCTCGGGATCATACTCGCTAAGCACACGGCGCTCCAGGCGCAAGAACAGCGCCAGATTGTCGCGCAGCTCCTCGGGGATCTCGATCTCGGCGAGACGCTCCCTGGACTCGGCATTCGAGCCGATTCGGTTAACGAGGCGGTTGACCACGGCAGCGACGCGCGCCGCGGCTTCGGGTACAGACTGGTTGCTTAGGTTCTCAGCCACGTTTCCTCCCATTCCTCCTTCTATGCACGTAACATGCGGTATTCATTATAGGCGTTTGAGAAATACTTTCGACACTGATTGCGCTTTACCACACAAAAGTATTTTCTGCATTGCAAAGGTTTTTGCCCTAAATGGTCGTATTTCTCGGTGGGCGGCATACGTAAACGGGGGCATTCCGCATAAAAGCGAAACACCCCCGTAACAATCGCTCTCCATGAGCAGGGCACGTTAGCAGGCCCGAAGCTCAAAAAGATGCGCTACAGGCGCTCGCGAACCGCCTCGACGACGTTGTCCAGATCGGCGAGCACCTCGTCATGGCTCTGCATGTCGCGCACTTTGACCTTGCCGGCGGCAAGCTCGTCGCCACCCAGGACCAAGATGAGCTTGGCGCCTACCTTATCGGCTTGCTTAAACTGGGCCTTGAGCGAACGACCCTGATAGTCGGCCTCGGTCACGATACCTGCGGCGCGAAGCTCCTGCGTAATGGCAAAGACGTTCTGACGCAGCTCCTTGCCGGCGTTGGCGACATAGACGCACGGGGCCTCATCGGCACCCAAATCGCTGCCAAAGGCCTGCAGGGCCAGCAGGGCGCGCTCAAAACCGACAGCAAAGCCGACGCCCGCCGTGGGCTTGCCACCCTCGAGCTCGACCAGGCCATCGTAGCGGCCGCCGCCGCCGATGGAGCCGACGCCGGCGCCAGGGGCCTCGACCTCAAAGACAGTACGGGTGTAGTAGTCCAGGCCGCGCACCAAGGTGGGATCCTCGACATACTCGATACCGGCGGCATCCAGATAGCGCTTGACTTGCTCGTAGTGCTCGCGGCACTCATCGCACAGGTTGTCGCCCATCAGCGGGGCGTCGGCCATGATCTCGCGGCAGTGGTCGTTCTTGCAGTCGAAGGCACGCAGCGGGTTGAGCTCGGCGCGCTCGCGGCACTCATCGCACATCTCGTCTGCGTGATCGAGGATAAACTGCTTGACCTGCTCGCGATAGGCCGGACGGCATTGGGCATCGCCCATCGAGTTAATGAGTAGACGAAGCTTGGAAAGATCGAAGCCCAGGCGCTTGTAAAACTCCATGAGCATAATGATGCACTCGGCGTCTGCCGCCGGATCGGGAGCGCCGAGCCACTCGATGCCTACCTGGTGGAACTGACGCAGGCGACCCTTCTGGGGACGCTCGCCGCGGAACATGGCCTCGGCGTAGTAAGCCTTAAACGGCGTGGAGCCCTGGGGCACCAGGTTGTTCTCCACAACGGCGCGCACCACACCGGCCGTGCCCTCGGGGCGAAGCGCCAGGCGCTGCTTGGGCTTGAGCTTGGTATCGGTACCCTCGGTAAAGACGCGCTCAAGGTTGGCGCCGCTAAACACGCGGAACATCTCCTTGCGAACGACGTCGGTCGACTGGCCGATACCGTGGACAAACACGTCCACTTGCTCGATCGCGGGCGTCTCGATGGGCTTAAAGCCAAACGGCTCGAATACGCCGGCCGCAATCTGCTGCATCTTTTGCCAAGCGCGCATCTCGGCGCCGATAAGGTCGCGGGTTCCCTCCGCCTTCTGTGCCTGCATGGGCAAACACCTTTCTTTTGTATCGCGTCATAGGTAGTGGTCATTATACGGCACAAAAACAAAACGCGGCAGCGCGTCTGACCGAACGAGGGTATGGGGGCTCGTTCGGCCAGACGCGCCGCCGCGACAGCCGATCCGCTTTCCTCCGACCCCTTCGGGTCACATGATCTGTTAGGGACGGAGGAAAACGGATCATTCGTAGGCCCGTGGCCGCCTTGAAAACCGAATGATGGTACGAGCATCCATTCGGCTTCCAGGGCAACCACGGACAGAACGGGGCGAACAGAAAAGAGCGACGGACGTCTACTCCCCCGCCACGCTCGCGCGCAGCTTGGCGGCGATGGGCTCGGATGCCAGCAGGAACACGAGCATGACCACGGAGCGCGCCAGGCACACAATCCAGGTGCTCGCAAAGGAGCCCGTGACATCGAACAACACACCCGAGACAATGGCGCCTACGGTGCCGCCGACCATCTCAAGCGAGGCGATGGTGCCCGTGACCTTACCCAGGTCGGCCATGCCCGCAGGCTTGAAAGGCAAGGTTGGGTGCTACCGGTGGTCGGCGATATAGCCCAAAGCGACAGCGGTATAGGCCGCGGCACCGAGCGGCAGCTCGGCATCGTTAAAACGTGCCTTGGGATGGTGCTGGGCAAAGTGCTCGTCCGTATCGGTCACGGCAGCGCCCACGGTAAAGTACGCACTCGGGATCTCGCTCGAGATAAGCGCGAAGTCCTCACTCGCCATGGCATGGAAAAGCGGCAAGAAAGCCGCCTTGGGCAGCACTGCGCCCACGTAGCCAAGCGACGCCTGAGTCATGTCGTCATCGAGTACGAGCGGGGGAACATCCGAGAGTGTCTCGAGGGTCGCCGGCGTGCGATAGGTCGCCGCGACACCATTGGCAACCTCGGAGATACGCTCCTTGAGGTGCTCCATGAGCTCAACGTCAAAGCCGCGCAGCGTGCCTTCGAGCACGCAGGTATCTGGGATGACGTTGGCCGCTTGGCCACCGGCAAACTTACCCACGGTCAGTGCGACCTCCTTGGCCGCCGGCACTTCGCGAGCGATAAGCTCCTGAAGCGCCAGATGCACATGCACGCCGGCCGTGATGGGGTCGATGCAAATCTCGGGGCTCGAGCCATGGCCGCCCTTGCCCTGAAGCGTGATACGAAAACCGTACACGCCCGAGAGCGCCGGGCTGCCGTAGAGCACCAGGCCGAGCGGCGACTGGCTATTGACATGCATGGCAAAGGCGACCTGAGGACGCGGGTTCTGCAGCAGACCGTCGGCGATGGCGGCGCGGGCACCCTCAAAGGTTTCCTCGCCCGGCTGGAACAGCAACTTAACCGTAGCGTTGGCATCAACAAGCTCTGCCTCGCGAGCTTTGAGCATACGAGCCGCACCAAGCAGCGCCGTCGCGTGCATATCGTGTCCGCATGCGTGCATGCAGCCGTTCGTAGAGGCGAAAGGCTCGCCTGACTCTTCGGCAACGGGCAGGGCATCCATGTCGCCACGCAGCATAACGACCGTACCGGCCTGTTCGTCCGTGCAGACGCCATTGCCCTGGGCCGCGACGGCACCGGCGCCGACAAGGCCCACAACACAGGAACCATCGACGAGCGTGGCAAATGGGATATCCATCTCGGTCAGGCGCGCTTGAATATACGCAGAGGTCTGCGGGAGGCTATTGCCCAGCTCGGGCATCTGGTGTAAATCGTGTCGCCACGCAGCGAGCTCGTCTGCAAAAGCCTGAGCTTCTGCAACAAGACCGTCACCGATAGCGGTCTGCGCCGCCGCGGTGGCCTTGGGCGCTGATTGCGGTTGAAGATCGGACAGTGCTGGTGCCATAGATGCCCTCCAGTAACGTTTTTGCAGCAAGCACTTTGATAGCGTAAAGTGCAAGGTACTACTTTAAGGGCGACGCATAAAAAATGCCGCCCCGGGAGGCGGCGCAACAAATTGTTTACAATTGCGGACGCGGCTTTCGACGCAAAAAATCGAAATGCGTCTCGCTCAAGATAATCGAAAGAAAGATGAGCGCGAAGCCGGCGAGCAGGCGCGAGGTGAGCGCCTCCCCCATCAGCAGCACCGAGAACAGCACGCCCGAAGGCGACTCCATCGAAAGGAGCAGTGAGCCCGTCGAGGCCGAGACATGCGCCAGGCCGACGTTTTGGATGAGCAGAGCCGCGCATGTGCAACCAACCGAGAGAAACGCCATCGCGCTGATAAAGCTCGGCGTCCACACGGACAGAGGCGCTTGGGTCTCGAATAGCAGCGACGTTGCCAGGCTCAGCACGCCGTTGCCCACAAACATCCAAAACGTGATGACGTTGATGTCCATTTTGCGACCGTACTTGGCGGTCACCGCCATCTGGATGGCGAAAA